>DATKYA010000242.1:0-3660 GCA_035528775.1 Planctomycetota bacterium
ACGAGCCGCCGCCGCACTTCGTCTTCCGTGCCCGGCAGCGTGTTGGCCTTGGAGAAGGACAGCCCGCGCCCCTGCACGCCCTGCCAGAATCCGATTCGCAGGCGAGTCATGCCGTCCATCCACAACTGCCGCAGGTCGAACACGCCGATGCGTTCGGCCGCGGGGCCGGCGTGGATCGCCTCCAATGTGTCGGCTAGCCGCGCGTTGAATTTCCGCTGGTAGCCCTGCGACAGCTCGTTGCGGATCGACGTGATCTGCAGGTCGGCGTAGGGAGCAGCCAGGCCGTGGGCGAGGCTGTCGACCGGCTTGCCGCCGAACGGCGTGCCCATCAGCGTGTTGGCGAACGGCGAGCCGGGAATCTGGCACTCGCTGATCGCGATTGGCGACGGCCCGACGGGATCGACGATCTCGAAGTCGCGGCGGACGGACAGCCCCGCGTATTCGATTTCGATCCGGTAAATAGCGGGTGCGAGGTCGACCGTGCCGACCGAGAACGGCACGCGCACCGACGCCGCATTCACCTCGGGAATCCGCAGGCTGGCGGGCTTGCCGATGGGATCGCCCGACGCAGGGGCGGACGGCGTCCGCCCGGGCACACGCCGTGTGCCCCTACCTCCGGAGATGGTCGCCTTGCCGGCGCGCAGCGCGTCAGTCGACCGCACGAGGGCGGTGACGGGAATCTGCTCGCCGCGGAAGTAGACCTGGCGGTTCTGCTCGGTGAACAGGTCGAGGCTGCGCGCCGGATTATCGCCGCGCGCACCCAGCGCCGGCGTGATGACGACGTATGCGTCGTCGGAGAACGTGCCGGCGTCGGGCTGCGGATCGGCGCCGTCGGCGATCGCGATCCGGACGCGGTAGGTGCCCGGCTTCAGCGCGGCGGTGTCGGCGGTGGCGACGCCGTCGGCGAGGGTAGTCGGCAGCGGCCGCCAGTCGACAGGGAAGATCGTGGGATGCATGCCGGGCCACTGGTGGCGGGCTTCGCGGAGGAGCTGCGGGTCGCCGGCGGTGATGTCGAGCGCGAAGACGGCGGCGCGCGGGTCCTTGAATCGCGTGGCGAGCACACGCGGGCCGAACTGCTGGAACCGCGCGACCAGCGGCTCGCCCGCGGCCAGCAGCAATTTGTCGAGCAGGGCGTAGTCCTGCGGGTGCGGCGTCCAGAACGTGCCTTCGTCGGTGTCGTGGATGTAGAACGTCACCAGCCGAAGCAGCGGGAGGTCATCTTCGGGGGTGGCTGGGCGCGGCCGGATCCACAGCGTCTGCTCGGTCAGCGCGAGAATCGAGTGCCCGGCGAGCGTCATCTTGCCCGGGGTCGCCGGCGAGATTGCCAGCACGGCCTTGCCGCCGGCGCTGCGAACGTCGACCGGCATCGCGTCCAGTTCCTTCTCCGCGGCGTAGCCGAAAACGAATTCGTTCTCGCCGGTGGAATAGAAGGTGCGATCCTTGCCCCATCGCAGCACGAGGCTTGCCTGGCCCTTCGCAAGGCAGATGCCCAGCCCGCCCTGCCGAAACCGGTAGACGACGACGGGGTCGCCATCGGCGGGGGTGACGTAGATCGCGATTTCCCTATCGCGGCCGATCTGCGGCGTTGCGATCTCGTTGGGCAGCGACTTCGTCTGCTGGATCGACTTCGCCCTGATGCCGCGTGCGACGACGGGGCGGACGCCATTGGGGAGGACGCCATTGGGGCGGACGCCATCCGCCCCTACAATGCCCATGAAGCCCACCTGCTCGGGTGCGAAGCCCAGCCATGGCTTGGCGTCCTTCGGGATTTCGCGCGGGAGGGGCGGGTCCTCGAAGATCTCGCCGCGCCCGCACGACAGCGACCGCAGGTGGCCGTCGGCGCGGTCGATCACCGCGGTGTAGCCGTTCGGGCCGGTGGCGCGGATCACGTAGGAATCGGGCAATTCGCGGACGATCACCTCAGATCGAGCCGAAACCGCGATGCACGACAGAAGCAGGACGACGACGGTGAGCAGGAACAGTTTTGTTGCCACGGCAGTTTCCTCCGATCGGGGATGAACCGGGCCTGGATACAGGGACGAATGCGGGCGCGTGCGTGCGCGTGCGTGCGCGTCGTCCTCCACCCGCCCCAGACGCCGCGTCAACAAATATTGCGGGCGCCCCGAATGCTTCTCCATGGCATGGCGGCAAATGAGGCTGTCTGCTGGAAGAACGGCCCGCTTCCTCTTCGCCGGAAGTGCTGATTATAACCGCTGCAATCTCCGATTGCAATGGCGCGATGATACTGCGCCGATTGAGAGCAGGAAGGCTGAACAAGAGCATGCTTCGGACGGCAGGAGAAGGAATGAATCAGCCGGCGGAAAACGAAGGGCAACGTTCGAAACGCGTAGTTATCACACTGCCGCCATCTGCACACCGGGAGCGGTCTTGAGGCTCACGAAGGCATAGGGCGGCCACGGGCCGTTGAGCATGAAGCAGAACTTGCCGCTGCGCGATTGCAGCGTGTCGATCACCGAGCGGAAATCCGCGGCCCGCTCCCGTTCGACGAGGTACGCTCCTTCGAGCATCACGCCCTCGGCGGGAATCACTTCGCAGCGGCACTCGGAGCACAGCGGGAGCAGCGAGCGCTGGATGCCTTCGGCATAGCCCTGCGCCCTGCAGCGCAGCACGCGCTCGATGGCGCACTCGCGCTGCTTGTAGAGGGCGTAACGCACGCCCGGGCCGTTGGTCTTTTCCAGCTCGAACGCCGCCGCTACGAACGGATCGTGGTGCTGGATGAGCGCCCGCACTTCGCTGGCAGGCCACATCACCTTCAGGTCGAACTCCAGCCTGCCGCGCACGCGATGGAGGTCGTGGAGGAAGGCATCGTGGTTTGCCGCCAGCAGCTCGTTCACCTCGCTGGCGGTCAGCACCCTGCCGAAGCGCGCGGGCAGCACGGCGCACCGCTCCATCAGCCGTTCCAGCACGTTCTCGTGGCGGGCGACCGCGGCGATGTCGTCTCCGAAACCACCGCCCGAGAAGTCGCTGACGGCCGCGGCCACTGACCCGTGCGCCAGCGAGCGCACCGGAGCATCATTCACCCCGGCGATCTCCAGCGGCCTGGATTCTTCGCACTGGATGATCCCGTACAGGTAGATTCTGGCGGTCGTGTTTTCGGCGGACATGTTCGGTGTGGCTCCTTGCGCAGCGAGGAGGAAAGCGGCCTGCCCCGGCGGCCGGCCCTGTTCATGGTTTCGGCAACGCAGTGAAGCGGGTAAGGAATGTTTGAGCGTTGCTGTGGAGCGGATCGGTGGAAAAAACGCTGGGAATCTGAAGGCAAGTCCGGCAGGCGAGGCTGAATGATATTCCGGGAACCCGTCAGAGCCCTCTCTCCTAAGCTTGCATCAGGGCCCGCATCGGCTATCGGAAGAGAGGGCTCTGTCCCCGCTAACGTTCTTTGTGTCTTGTGTCCTTCGGAAACCGTTTGGTGCAGAACGCCCCTTGACGGCTTTGCCCTAGGAAATGCAAAAAGCATGCCAAACCACGAGTTTAATAGATGCGAACTCCGCGCGAGAATGCATGTACACAGAACACGCTTACCCCGTGCGGTAAATTAAGACACTATACCGTCTTCTAAAGCATGGCTTCACTTTCTGGACAGACCCGATTCGCTGATTGTGTGGAAGTCGCTATAGGGAGCGGAGTCCCCATTTATGGAAT
>DATKYA010000243.1:0-4681 GCA_035528775.1 Planctomycetota bacterium
GCGGCTGAAGAAGCGCATCCACGAGCTTGCGGAGATGGCGGCGGTCGATCTCGAGGACTGCGACCCGAGCCGCACGGGCACGCTGGGGGCGCTGTTCTTCCTGGCGATGCCGTCGGCGCGGCTGCTGCAGCACGCGGACCCGCGGCCGCCGCGGCTGGAAAACGCGCTGCGCAAATACCTGCTCAGTGCGGTCGATGCCTTCGACAATGAAGGCGAAGGGCTGCCGCTCGGCGACTACGGCACCCGCGCCAACGTCGCCGAAATCCTGCTGCTGACCGGCAAGATGCTCGCCGAGCCTGCGATGGTTCGCAAGGGCATCGAGATCGTCGATTTCATCAACGGCCGGCTCGAGGCCGACTTCTGGCATTTCGGCTGCGGCCAGGGCGACCGCTGCCCGGCCGGCAAGCAGATCAGGCCCATCGGCCACGGCCACGCGATCACGGCAAACATCCTCGCCGCCGAGGCGACCGGCAGGGACGATTACATCGCGGCGGCCCGGCACTTCGCCAACTACCTCGTGTCGATCTGCTGCAGCACGTTCAACGGCTCGCCCGCCGAGGACTTCGACGTGCGCGGCTGGGCGTGCGGGGCCAACTCCGGCCGCGACCAGTGGGCGGAGTTTCCGCCGATGGAAACGTGCGACTCGCTCCGCTGCGTGGCCGGGCTGCTGGGCAGGATCGAGCCGGTGCCCGCGTTCTACGACGTGCTGTTCCTGATCGCCCGCACCGGCCTGGCCATGCTGCCGGCCGCTCGCACGCAGAAGCGGATTCACGAGCCCGGCGGCGACATCGTCTACGTGCCGACCGCGCGGTTCCGCAACGAGCGGGCGATCTACGCGCGGTTCCCGTTCATCTCGTACGAGAACCCGTGGGACCAGACGCTGCAGGCGCCCTACCAGGGGGTGGAGCCGCTGCAGAACTACATGACGTTCGGCGGCGGCACCGCGAGCGTGGCGGACGACCGCCTGATCGCCATCGTGCCCGACGCCGCGATCTACGGCCTCGAGCCGTCGGGGCCGCGCGAAGTTCACGTGTGGAACCCCACCCGCCGGCAGATCAAGACGACCCTCGACGTGGCCGGCATGCCGGCGGGAGCGGTTCACCGGATCGTCATGCCGGATGGCTCCGCGAGCGACGGCAAAGGCGCGAAGAAGATCAGGATCAGCGTACCGGCGAGAGCGGTGGTGAAGATAGAAGTGAATTCTGAATGCAGAATTCAGAATTCAGAATGATCAGGCGGCGGCTCTGGTATTCTGAATTCTGAATTCTGATTTTGCCCGCAACTTGACATCGTCATCGATTCCGATAGAATGTAATAGAGGACTACTCCGATGAGAAGCATCGTTACTGGTGGCGCCGGGTTTCTGGGTTCGCATCTGTGCGACTACCTGCTCGCCCAGGGGCACGAGGTGGTCTGCATCGACAACCTGATCACGGGGAACACGGACAACATCGCGCACCTGTTCGGGAACGAGAAGTTCTCGTTTATCAAGCACGACGTGACGCACGAGATGTTCCTGGCGGGCAAGGTGGATTTCGTGCTGCACTTCGCGTCGCCGGCCAGCCCGGTTGACTACCTGAAGTACCCGATCCAGACGCTGAAGGTTGGCTCGCTGGGCACGCACAAGGCGCTGGGGCTTGCCAAGCACAAGGGGGCGCGCTTCCTGCTCGCGTCCACCTCGGAAATCTACGGCGATCCGCTGGTCCATCCGCAGCGTGAGGACTACTGGGGCAACGTGAACCCGATCGGCTTCCGCGGCGTGTACGACGAAGCCAAACGGTTTGCCGAAGCGATGACGATGGCCTACCATCGCTATCACAAACTCGACACCCGGATCGTGCGGATCTTCAACACCTATGGCCCGCGAATGCGGTTGAACGACGGCCGGGCGCTGCCCACGTTCGTCTCGCAGGTGCTGCACGGCGAGAAGATCACCGTCTACGGCAACGGCCAGCAGACGCGCAGTTTCTGCTTCGTCTCCGATCTCATCCGCGGCATTTACAAGCTGCTGATGTCGGACGAAGCACTGCCGGTGAACATCGGCAATCCGGACGAGGTGACGATGTATCAGGCGGCGCAGGAGGTGCTCGAGCTGTCGCGCGAGCTGGGCATGCCGGGGGCGGAGCGAAGCGAGGTGACGCTCGTGCCGATGCCCGACGAGAACGCCGACGACCCGAAAGTCCGCAAGCCCGACATCACCAAGGCCCGGACCATCCTCGGCTGGCAGCCCGAAGTGAGCCGCCGCGATGGATTCAGAATTACAATCGAGCATTTCATGAAAAAGGGGAACGGCGGATGATGAGATGAAGCGATGATGCGATGATGTGAAGGGCAGCCCAAAGCCGCTCACCAAGCCGCAGAGCTTTCCTTCGCTCCATCTCTTCATCCCATCATCCTTCATGGGACGGCCTATTCGTGCCTCAAGAACGCTTCTCATCTCATCCATCCAACGACGTCAATGGCATGCTCCTCAGCCGGTTGCCGGAGAGCCACCGGTTGGCGGCGGAGCACGTGTGGCGGTGCTTCGCGAACGTCGCGGGCTTCGCCGGGCTGTTCATCACCGGCTCGGTGGCGCGGGGGCTGGAGTCGCCCGACGACCTCGACCTCATCGCGGTGTGGGACCGCCCGATCAGCGATCAGCAGCGCCGCCTGCTTGTCGAGCGCTGCCGCGGCAATCGCGTGGCCGACCCCGATACCGACCGCTTCCACCTCCACGGGATCGTCCCCGAATTCCATTTCATGGCGGGCAAGGAGCAGGTGCAGCGGCTGATCGCCGACTTCTGCTGGCGCGGCGAGACGCCCCCCGAAACCGATGCCGACCGGATGGAAGGACTGCTGGCATCGCTGCTGGACGCCCTGCCGGTCTTCGACCCGGAAGCCCTCTCCCATCAGTGGCAGAAGATGCTGGCCAGCGACTATCCGCCCGAGTACCAGCTCCGGCGCGTTCACGAGCAATACACGGCCGCGTGCCGCCGGCTGGCGCACCTCCACCGCTGCCAGCGCTGGAACGACGTGTTCTACCTGGCTCGCATCCGGCTGGAGTTCTGCGAGCACATCGTGAAGGCGCTGGTGAGCCTGAACCGGCGGTTCTACTGGGGCGGGAAGTGGTTCGAGCAGCAGATCGAGCGCCTGCCCCTGAAGCCCGAGCACACGTGGTCCCGCGTCTGCACCATCCTGACTGCCGCCGACGTGCCCGCCGCCGAAGACGAGATGAAACGCCTCGCGTTCAGCGTCGGCAAGATCGTGAGGGCGTCGCTGCCCGAGATCGACGTCGATTTTTCGCTGAAGATCATCCGGCATTTGAAGAAGGATACGGGGCCGAAGAATGAGTGACACGGGAGCCGCATTCGGCATAGATGAAAAACTGATCCACGAGATCGTCCGGCGAATCCTGTCCGTCGCCAGGCCGGACAAGATCATCCTGTTCGGATCGGCCGCGACCAGAAAGATGACTCGCGACAGCGACGTGGACCTGCTTGTGGTTGAGCCTGATCCAAGCGATCCCCGAGCTGAGAGCGTTCGAATCCAGGAAGCGCTTCTGGGTCTGCATTATCCATTCGATGTCATCGTGATCTCCACCGAACGTTTCGAGGAAAGCAAGATGGTCATCGGAGGCATCGCGTACCCCGCCAACAAGTACGGGAAGGTGGTCTATGAAGCCGCCTGAGCAGGTCAAGAAGGAATTTGTCGCCCAATGGCTTGCGAAAGCAGAGACGGACCTTGCAGCGGCGGAGACACTCCTCTCCGAAGACCATCCGCTGTACTATCCGTCCTGCTTCCACTCGCAACAGGCCGCCGAAAAGTACATCAAAGCGTTCCTCACCTGGCATCAGGTGGAGTTTCCGAAGACACACGTTTTCGGCGATCTGCTCCGCCTGGTTGGCCAAGTGGATGCTGCCCTCGCCGTGGACCTCAAACGCGTGACGTTGCTTAACCCCTATGGAGTCGAGGTTCGCTATCCCGGCGATATTCCGGAACCGACTCGTAGCCAGGCAGAGGAAGCGCTGCGCGTGGCTCGCTCCGTGCGCGATGCGATCTTGAAGGCCCTCCCGCAATTCTGAGTCCATGCGCCGGAGACGTCCGATGCTGCCGAACATCATCCTCCCGCTGATCATTGCCCTCTGCTTCACAGCATTTCTGGCTGCGTTCTGCGCGGAAGCAGGCGAGCCGGCGGGCGGTGATTTCGGCCGGCCGCGCGCCATCGTGCCGCCCGCGGACGAACGCCTCCCGCATCTCGCGTGGCCGAAGATCGTCAAGGCTCCCGACGGTACGCTCGTCGTCGGCCACGTGGCCGGGCGAACGCACACGGCCGGCGGATGCCCGGCCGTCTCGATCTCGCACGACGGCGGCCGCACGTTTACGAAGTCGCATCTGCTCGCCACGTTCAACGACACCACGGAGTACCGCCACTGCGGGAATCTCGCCCTGGGCGTCGCCGGGGACGGCGCGATCGTGCTGCTGGCGATGGCATTCACCAAGGAAGTGCGGAACACCATCTACGGGTGGCGGTCCACCGATTCGGGGAAGACCTGGCGGCCCGCCGATACTTCCGAGCTCGGCCCCAACAAGACAGGCTCGGTCTACGGCCACGTGTTTGCCGTGCCCGGGCGCGGCTTGGCGGTCTGCGGCCATTACCGCAAACCGGTCGGCACCGGGCTGTGGATTTCGTTCTCGAGCGACA
>DATKYA010000244.1:0-2002 GCA_035528775.1 Planctomycetota bacterium
CCTCTTTCGCGATTCCCGTTGATTTACATAAACTTACACCCGGCGGCGCGTTCACGGATGGCTATTTCGCTTGACTTTCCCGTGCGCCTCTGGTAATTTTGGATAATTGGCGTATTGGGGACGGACGCCTGGGCGCCAACAGGAGGCCGGTTCTGAAGCAGCATTCTCGAAAGTGGACGCGGATCGGTTGGCAGGGGCTGACCATCCCCGTGCCGGCGGACTGGCACCTCGGGTGCGTGCAAGGCACACGGGCCAAGGGATATCTTCGCATCGATGATGACGAGCACGCACGGGCCGAAATCCGCTGGGAGAAAACGGCCGGCAAGCCCGAGCCGTTCGGAAAGCTGGCCGACAGGATGCTGAGCCAGCTCGAAAAGCTGGGGAGGAAGAAGGGGCAATACACGATCAAGCGGGACATCCGGCTGGCCTCTCCGGCCGGCAGGGAATCCACCTGCTATGAGATGAAGGGGCAGGAGCTGTCGCTCGGGTGCCTGCTGCGCTGCGAGAAATGCGGGCGGATCGTGATAGGCAGGCTGACCGGCGGCCCGCGCGACGAGCTGCGGGGCATCGCCGTCCGCCTCTTCGACGGGCTGGCTGATCATCCCGAGGATGATGGGCTTGATCACTGGGACGTCTACGATCTCCGGTTCGCGCTGTCGCCCGAGTACGAGCTGCAGCAGACGAAGATGCGGACCGGCTCGCTCGAAATGGTGTTCACCACGCGCAAGAAGACGGTGGACATTCGCCGCATCAGCCTGGCGAGCATCGTGCTGAAGGAACGGTCGCTGAAGAATTTCTTCGTGAACTACTGCTACGGCGACCTGAAGACCTTCGACTACCAGGCCGAGGAGATTCCGGTGAAGGACCACCCGCAGGGCGTGGGGCTGTTTGGCAGGCAGACGCTGAAGGCGCGGGTGCTGTCGCACAACATTGCCCGGAAGTTCGTGCACGCCTACTCGTGGCTGTGCGAAGACAGGATCTACATCGTGCGCATGGTGACGCCGCTGGAGGAGGATCCGGAGTTTTTTGAGCTGGCGGAGAAGGTGGAATGCCACAGGAAAGAACAAGACGAACGTCGAACGATGAACGATGAACGATGAACGTCGAAGGAAGAGGAATCTCGGAAGGCGGCCTGGGGGGAGACGAAAGGAAGCCGAAACCATTGAAGATATCAGTGTCCACTGCGTCCACTATTTCCACTATGTCCACTTGGTCCACTTGGTCCACTAAAATCTGAAAGGGCCGGCAAACCGGCCGCCTGAGCACCTGATATATGTTTCTCAGCAGCAAGCGCAATAAGCCACTCACTCGCGAGCAATCGCTCCGATGCGTGCCGGTGAGGAATGAGCACGTGGAGGAGACGCGATCGGACTCGGGGGAGGTGACGCTGTACCTTCCGCGGCGGGAGGTGTGGTGGGTGAATGCGCTGGCAAAGATATTCTATATCCCGAAGAAGGGCCGCGGGATAGTGCTCGACGAGCTGGGCACGAGCGTGTGGGACATGATCGACGGCCGGACAAACGTGAAGCAGGTGATCGAGCGCTTCGCGGGCACCTACCGGCTCAGCAAGCGCGAAGCCGAGCTATCAATCGTAGCGCACTTGAGAAACCTCGCGAAACGGGGCCTGATCGGGATCGCGGTGGTCGATGCGGCCGCCTCCGGCAAACGCTCCGCTCGCAGGAAACGCAAATCCGGGAGCCACGGAAAACAGCCGCAATCGACCCGCGGCGCCAGGTGAGTCTTCAATGGCCGAGCAAATCTTCGATCGAGACGTGTCGCAGAAGATCGGCAAACAGATCGTGCTGCCCTTGAGCCGGGCCATCGAGATCAGCATCAAGAGCCTGAAGATCCGGTTCTGGCGGTCCATCATCACCGTGAGCAGCATCATCCTGGCCATCGCGTTCCTGGCGTACATCCTGGCGAACACGACGATGGTGCGGGCGCTGAAGCAGGGCCCGGAGGATGATCTGCAGTCGCTGATGCACAGGCAGCAGGAGCTGCA
>DATKYA010000245.1:0-4466 GCA_035528775.1 Planctomycetota bacterium
CGAGCCGTCGGGCCGCTGCCGCGCCAGCAGGTTGCCCGTGTGAAAGTCGGTGTGCAGGATGCGGTGCCGGTGCATTTGGGCAACAAGCTCCGCGATTCGGTCGAGCACGCTCCGCCGCATGGGCTGGCCCTGCTGGAGCAATCCGAGCGGCGAATAGACGCCCGGGATGAGGTCCATTGCGAGCGACGCGTCGCGGAAGAACGGCCCGGTGCGTCTCTCGGCAAACGCGATCATGGTTGGCACGAGCAAGCCGGCTTCCGCCATGCGCCGTGCAGCTCGCCATTCGGCCCTAGCCTTGGTGCGCACGAACAGGAACTTGAGGGCATCTCGCAGGCCGCGCGACCGGTAGTGCTTCACGATCAGCTCGCGGCCGTCCACCTGCACGCGGTAAACCGTACGAACCGTGTTCTCCTTGATGATCGTGCAGCCCGGCATGCTTCGGAGCGTGTCGAGCTTTCCCGCGAGGCATCGGGCGAGTTCGACGCAGCCGGCGCGGGCAGTCCACCGCCTGCCGGCGATCGGCTCGGGGATGTGCACGGGGGCGGCCGCCGCCGGGCCATCGTGGGAAGCGGGTGTTGGTGCGGGCATGGTGTGTTCCGCCGGTTCGCGCCTCACGGCCGGGCGTCCTTCTGTGCGTTCTGCTGGATTTCCCACAGCTTGGCGTACTTGCTGAACACGTTGAACGCGGCAAACCCGCACAGCAGCAGGCCGCGCCGCCCCTCCAGGAAGCCCAGCTTCAGGAAATAGAGCTTGATGAACCGCATGATCGGGCGGACGACGATGGCGAGCGTGCCGGACCTGCGACCCTTGTCCCACAGGTCCGCCGAGCTCCACGATGTGAAATCGTTGAAGCGGTTCAGGTAACCGCGAAGGTCGCGGATGGTGTTGTGCAGCATGAAGCTGTCGATCCTGCCGGCCGGTCCATTCACGTGCACGCCTGCGTGGATCCGGCGGGTGTCGTAGCGGCCCTTGTCGCGCCGGAACAGCCGCAACTGCGATTCGCGGCCCCACCCGCAGCGCTTGATCGGCTTGCCCAGGAAATACGCGATCCGCAGCAGCGAGAACGCGTCAAACCCCGAGTTGTCGCGCAGCCGCTTTATGATGTCGTCCCGCAATTCCGCCGTGATGATCTCGTCGGAGTCCACCACCAGGATCCACTCGCACGAGGCCTTGGGGATGGCGAAATTCCGCTGGAGGCCGTCGGACGTGAATTCGTTGAAGAACACGCGATCGGTGAACTCGCGGACGATCCGCTCGGTGGCGTCGGTGCTGCGGGGATCGATGACGACGATGATCTCGTCGCACCACGCCACGCTTTCCATGCACTGGCGGATGGTGGTTTCGCTATCGCAGGTGATAATCAGGGCGGTGATCGTGTCGCGGCCGTCAGCCCGCGGGGGCGGGTTCAGCCGCTGGGCGACGTCCTCAGGCGATGCTGCATAAACGCCCGCGTCAAGGTGTTCCGTCATAATCCGGCATTTCTCCTTGGTGCGGTCGATTATAGCCGGTGCCGCCGGCCGAATCAAGGAGAACGCGGGCATGTTCCGATGAAGGGATGAAGAGATGATGGGATGAAGGGAACGAGCCAGCGAACCTCCTTCTCATCATCTCTTCATCCCTTCATCTCATCATCCACGTCATGTTTTCGGCCAGACCGAATCGATTGCCTTAGCGGTGACGGCCACTGCTTCTTCCGGCGGCATCTCGTTCACCCGCTTCGAGAACGGCTCGGCCATGACCGGGCCTTTGTAGCCGATCGACTGGAGCGCCTGGAGGAAGCCCTTCACGTCGATCACGCCGGTCTCGCCGGGCAGACCGCGGACGTTATCCTTCTGCTGATCGATCGGGATGCCGGCGGGGGCGTCGTTGATGTGGACGTCCACGACCTGCTCGGGCTTGAGGGCCTTGATGTCGTCGAGCGTGCCGCCGGAGGTGTACCAGTGCCAACAGTCCAGCAGCAGGCCGAGATTGCCCGTGCCGGTGTCGTAGCACAGGCGGAGCATGTCGCTCATGGTGTGGATGAACTCGTGCTTGTGTCCGTCGCGCAGCGTCTTGGGTCCGAGGAACTCCATGCCGAACGAGATACCGTGCTCGCGGAGCGCCTCGGCAATCCATTGCATGCGGCGGCGGTGGAACACGTAGTTCTCGCCGTAGGCCATCTCGTCGTGCCAGGAGGGAATCCACGTGCTGGAGCGCGTGCAGCCGATCGCCTTGGCCGCGGCGGCGAGGTCCGCCAACTCGAGCACCTTCTCCGTGAAGTCCGACGTGTCGCACCGGTAATCGAACGGCAGGCCGAATGCGGCAGGCTTGAGGCCATCGAGAACTTCCTTCGCCTTCTGCGGCCCCACCTGCGCCGCCCAGCGCACGTCGAAGTACATCCCGTCGAATCCGTTCTTCTTCGCCAGTGCCACGCACTGCTCGATGGGCAGCTTCACGCCGATCGCCCCGGTATTCAATGCCTTGTACATGCTACGACTCCTTTCATATGTGCTCCAAGTATAGCAAGGGCAACGATGAAAGACAAGGGAGGAAGGAAAGAGGGAGAATGCGACAGAACACGTGTGCCTGGTCCACTTCGTCGACTACGTCCACTCGGTCCACTACGTCCACTCCGCCCGCCTGCCTGCCCGCCAGCCGTCCCTCAGATCAGGCCCACGATCGCGAATACCGCGAGCATCGCCACAACAAACACCGCCGTCCTGACGATCTCGCTCTTTCCGGGGCGGACCTCTTTCCAGTTGGCGATGATGAATCCGCCGGCGATGAACGGGAGGCCGGGCAGCCCGCCGAACGCGCTGGCGGCGGCAAGGCCCACGGCCAGCCCCGCAAACATCCCAATCGCCGCCCGCCACACGCTCAGGCCCAGCCGCTCCGCAACGCACATGAACAGCCCCACGAACACGATGTCGGCCGCACCCGAGATCGGCTGCACCGAAATGCCCGCGGCCGCCGGCTTGCCCACGAACGCGTGCCGCATGACCAGCTCGCTTCCCTTGCTTTCCAGGATCTTCCGGGTTGGCCCCGCCGCCACGCTCCACACGTCGGCCACCGCCGCCACCACGCCGATCGGCACGATGAACCTGGCCGACTCCACCATTCGTGCGAGCATCGACGCCATGCCGAACCCGCCGGCGATGATGGAAAAGCCCACGATCATCCGCGCGCCCAAGCCCGACACGATCCGGTACGCCAGGAGGTTCACCGCCACGCCCAGCAGCAGCATCGCGACCGCCTCGAGGTACCGGAACCGGCCCTTCACCAGGATCCACGTGCTGGCGAACGCCGCCGCCATGCAGATCACCGACGACAGGAACGTGCCGACCACCGTGCCCTCGAGCCGCACGAGCGGCCTGACCGCGTGCGCAAACACCATGAAGCCGGCGCTCCACACCGCCGCTGCCGCGATCACGCACAGCGGCCGGTGGTTCAGCAACCGGCGGATCGGGCCGCCAGGCGTATCGCGAGCGGGCGCGGCATTCATGACGGGGGCCTCGCGGGTGTTCTGCTCCGTGGCTTCAGGCTTTGGTGTGTCCGAACTCTCCACAGGATATCATCCTCCGGCAACGGAAACAAGATCACCTTCCGAACCGCCCTTGATTATCGGCACCATGATTGCGAGGTGAATCGGCATGATGGCGGGCAGAAGCGGGACACACGGCGCTCGCGTACGGCGCACGGGGAGATCGCAGGCCTCTACCCTTCAGGCTCGCCTCTGTCCTTTATGCGGAAGCGCGGCAGACTGGGCGGCTGCCGATGAGGGCCGAGCAGCTTCGGAAAATGGTGGGCAAGCAGCCGCAGCGTCGAAATGTTCGCGCTGCCCGCGAGCAGGCGGTGCACCAGCAGGATTCGCCGCACTTCCGAAACCAGCTCGTCCATGCGGAATGGCTTGTTCAGCAGACCCGCTGCACCGAGCTGGCGACAGCGAACGTGGATGGTGCGGTCGTCCCGGGCCGTCATCACGATCACCGGCGTGGGCGGCGGCTCCGAGCGAAGATCGGTCAGCAGCTCAAGGCCGTCGCACCCACGGACGTCGCAATCAAGCAACACCAGGTCTGGGCGGTTGCGGTGGTACAGGTTCCGGGCGAGCGTCAGGTCGTCGGCTGGCTCGGTTGCGTACCCCTGCCGCTCCAGCAACTCGATGATGGAATCCAGCAGGCTCTGGTTGTCGTCGACTATCAGGATTCTTCGCTTCATCGCTTCACCTCGCCGACAGGCTGAAAATCGGGTGGGAGGCGGAAGTTTGGGAAAATCCATCCGGTCGCCCCCGCGACCGGCGTTCCGAAGTGCAAAATCCGTGCCAAACGGCCGGCCAATGGCATCGCGGCACCGATTCTATCGCTAACCTGTTGCCAGCACAGGACTTACGCTCGCGGCGCCCGATTCCGCCGGCCGTTGCCATCTACTACATTATACCACCTGATCTGCCAAAATGACGGACGCTTTGCCAAGAAATGGCAGAAGAGGAA
>DATKYA010000246.1:0-3729 GCA_035528775.1 Planctomycetota bacterium
CGTATCCGGGTGCGGTGTCGATGTAGTTGATGCCGGCGGCGAGTGCGGCGCGCACGGTCTCGATGGCCGTCGCCCGCCCGCTCGAACTGAACGGATCCCATCCCCGTGCCCGGTTCACTCCGCCAAACGGAAAGCCGCCCAGCCCGATGCGCGTCACCACCAGGCCAGTCCTGCCGAAACGCACGTGTGGAAGCATTATTGGTGTCCTTCTGAAATCACCGTTCGCGCGGCTCAACCCCCTTGGTGTATTGACGGGTGTACGAAACACGAAGACACGAAGGGCACGAAGAACCACAAAGAAGATGAAGAGGGAATCATGTGCGGCAGCGCACAGGGAGGACAGGATGAGGGATCAAGTGCATTCCGGTTCATCCTGCCCATCCTGTTTATTCCCTCTCGCTTCTGTGCGCCAATGTGCCTTGTGGCCCAGTAGCGGTAATCTTAGCGGTTATTGTGCGGAATTCAACGCCTTTTCGATCTCGGCGATTGCCGCGGCCTCGATCGTGCGGGCCTCGGCGAGGAACTCCCGCTTGCGATCGTCGGACTGATTGCCCTGCACGACGTTCCTGAGGAGATTCGCTTCCTGCCGGTAGATTTCGGCCGCGCGCTCGATCGCGGTTTTCGCATTGTCGCCGAGCTCGTTCGCGTTCTGTTCCAGGAAGCGTGCCGCCTCCGCGCGCGCGTCCCACATGCTCGCGAAGCACCACTTGCTCACGAACATCAGATTTTCCTTGTCGGCCGCGTTCAGCGTGTCGATCGTGCCCAGGTCTTCCGCCCACCGTGCCAGTGCCGCGTCGCCGAACAGGTATTCGCCCTTCTCGCTCGGCGCCGGCTCGCGCCGCCAGTTCCGCACGGCGATCCGCAGCCCTTGCAGGAATGCATCGCGCTTCGACAGCGGCTGCACCGGATCCTGAAGGATCAGCAGCATCCAGCCCAGCTTCTCCACCGGCATCTCGATGTCACCCTTGAAGTAGTCCTTCAGCAGCATCGTGTTGCCGCCGTCCCGGTAGCCGTAAATCGTGTCCATGTTCAGCCCGGGTTCGTAGGCAGGGACAGGGCGACCGGCATCGATCGATGCAACGATCTGAATCGCGAAGCGCTCCATCTTCGGATCGTCGGGCACGCAGATCACCTGCATCGGCCAGCCTGTCGCCTTCTGCGTGGCGGCGATCTCATCGGGGAACTCGCCCACGGGGCTCGACGGGCACCATTTCTGCCCGATCCTCCCCTGGAACCACCGCGTGCGGAAGGCTAGGCCCGTCACGCCCATGAGGTGCGTGTAGGAGACTGGCCGCTCGGTCACCGCCATCGCGGCTTCGAGTGCGCCCGCGTAGGTACACTGATGCTTGTCCCAGCCCAGCGACGGCACGCCATCGATCCACACCTTGTCGCCTTCATGCCTCACGTTCGTATCGAGATTCGTCCACGCCGCGTACTTCGCCTTCAGCTCGTTGGGCCACAGCTCGCCCCAAAGGTCGGTGATCCTACCGTCCTTCATGTGGTGGATACGGTAGGGTGCAGCCAGCTCATCGGTGTTCAGGCTCACCACGATCGCTTCCGCGTTGGCGAGCGCCTGGTTGGCTTTCGCTTCCTGAGCGGCTCCGCGAACCTTGGATTTCAGGACCGGGAATGCAACCCGATCGTGCGATGCGGCCACGATGGGCGCGTCGGGGAGCGACTGGGCGCCATGCGGCGGCTGCGGATTCGCTTTCGTGAAATGCCTGTGAGCAACGACGCCTGCCGCCACGATTATTCCGGCGGCGACGGCCGCCGCAACGATCTTCGCGCCGAGTCCGCCCACGATGCCGGTCGCCGCGCTCGCGACCGGGGCCGGTGCAACCGCCGCGCCCTCGCCGATGCCGGCGAGCCCGATCTTCAGCAGGCTCGCACCCAGCGCCGCCGGCACCGCGGCGTCGGACGCACGCTCCGACAGAAACAGGATCAGCAGGCCCAGCGGCACCGCGTAGCCGAGCTTGTGCAACCGCGAGCGCAGGTCTTCCACTATCCGGTCCAGCCGCTTCTTCACCGCGGGCTGGCTGATGCCCCGCGCGGCGGCGAGATCAACCTGCGTGCGGCCCGCAAAATAGAAGGCGAGCAGCAGCTCGCGGTCGTCCTCGGGCAAGCCGGCGATGCAATCGTCGACTACGGGCAGCAGCTCGTGCCAGTCGTGCTTGCTTTCGATGGTGTGCATGTCGGCCCACTCCGCCTCTCGCGATTGCCGGGAGCGATTCGACCTCAGCCTGTCGCGCGCGGTGGTGACGGCGCAGGCATGAAGCCACGCGGCCGGGTTGCGGCGAATTCGCCCTGCCGCCCGAGCCAGCTTCAGAAACGTCTCCTGCGCGGCGTCTTCCGCGTCGGCATCGCTGCCGAGCACGCGGCGGCACGTGCAGTAGACCATCCGCTGGTACGCCAGCACAAGCTGACGGAATGCGTCCGCGTCGCGCCGCTCGTGATACGCAGCCAGGGCTTCCAGTTCCGTCACCGGTTGGTTTTCCTGCACAAGGTGATGTGAAACGCCTTCGATCATGAAGACGGATCGCAGGAGCGGAATATAACCTCGCCGGCCGATGGCAGTATGATAGCTGGTTGTGGAATGGGATTCAAGGACGGGTCGGAAGAAGGCGGAAGAGGGCGTACAAATGACGAAGGCGGGCTCGTTTGCCCGCCTTCGGTGTTTGGTCACATAGCGGTCGTGCCGGTTCAGGCCTTGTTGGCCGACGCGTGCACGTACTCGCTGGTTCGTGCGTGCCGCTTCTTCTCTTCCCGCTTCTGCCACCACACCACCACGGGTGCCGCGATGAAGACGGTTGAGTAGGTGCCGGAGATCATGCCCACCGTCAAGGCGAGGGCGAAGTCGCGGATCACCCCCGTGCCCCAGATCAGGAACGAGAGGACCACGAACATCGTCGAAATCGTGGTGAGGATGGTTCGAGACAGCGTCTGGTTGATGCTCATGTCGACCAGCGGCTCGAACCGCTCGCGGCGCAGCAGGTTCAGGTTCTCCCTCACGCGGTCGAAGATCACCACCGTGTCGTTCACCGAGTAGCCGATGATCGTCAGCAGCGCTGCCACGATCGTGAGGTTGAACGGAACTCCGACCAGCGACAGGAAGCCGACGGTGATCAACACGTCGTGCACCAGTGCCACCACTGCCGCCACGCCGTACTTCAGCTCGAACCGGAACCACAGGTAGCCCACGATGAAGATGAACGACAGGATGAGGGCGATCAGCGCCCGCTCCTTCATCAGGCCGACGATATATCCGCCGACGACGGTTACCAGCGGGAACGGCTCGCTGATCTTGAAGTTATCGACGAGGTTGGTTCGCAGCGCCTCGGGATCGTCGGGCTTGGCCTTGGCCGTGATGAGCAGGTTCGTCCCATCGGTGGCGTCCGGCTTGTCCTTCACCGCCACCTTCGCGTCCTGGTAGCCCCAGGTCGTGAGGTGCTCGGTGAGCCTGGCGACGGTCATGGGGTCCCTGAAGTTGACCTCCATGGTGACCTTGCCATCCTCGATGCTCGCCGACGGGAAGCCATCCGGCACCAGCTTGTCCGCCAGCAACCGGGCGATGTCGGGCCTCACCGACAGGTCGGCGAAGGTACCCCTGATGGTGTCCGTCATCTTGATCCTGTCGGTGTCCTTCACCAGGATGGAGAACTGCGAGAAGGCGCCCTCCTGCTCGGTACCCACGCCCGTGACGCGAGCGCCGGCCTCCGACTTGTCGAGCGC
>DATKYA010000247.1:0-3096 GCA_035528775.1 Planctomycetota bacterium
CTCTACTCGATATCGTGGCGGCCGAACCCCGCCCATCTTGCCGGCGGCTTCGACGAGGCGTTCATTCGCGGCTACCTCCGCCACGGCCTGGAATCGCTCAAGGGATGCGCATTCCACGTCTTCCTGAAGGACATCCATTCGTGCGGCGGCCGGCCCGAGCGGCTCACGCGCTGGACGCAGATCCTCAACGAGGAAATCGCGCGGATCTGGGGGGAATGACCGCTCGAAAGTGCATCCGCATCCGCACCGAGGAAACCGGCAGCCCGGCGATCGGCTGACCGGGCGGGTGATGTTTCCCCAGACAACTGCGGTTGCCTATCGGAAGAACCACCCGTAGTCCCAGTCGGCCCCGGTCTGCCCGGTCAGCTCCTTGATCCGGTGCAGGGCATCTTCGTGAACTGATTCGAAGTTGTGGTGATGATCCGGCACGTTGCGAGCGGCCGCGGTGCAGAAGAACGTGCGGCACCCCAGCGGCCGCCACTGGTGGATCGTGCAGCGGCCGGAGGCGTCCTGGAAGCAGCAGCGGCCGGAGACAAGCTCGGGTTGGCGGCCGGTCTTCCGCCGCACGAGATCCGACTCGAGCCGGGATGCATAGAGGAGGTAGTCGTTCCGGGCGAAGTCGCAGCACCGCCCGCACGCCTCGCAGCGGAAGCCTTTCCCGGCGAGGGCCGCTTCCACGTCCCGGTAGATTTCCAGGAGCGAATCGTCGGGCGACATTTCAGACGAGCCTTCGCATCACCAGGCCGGTGATGAGCTTGGGATAGAAGTAGGTGCTTTTCGGGGGCATTCGCTCGCTGGCCTGCGCGATTTCCTCGAGTTGATCGATGCGCGTCGAGTTCAGGTAGCACGCCGCCTGGTAGTGGCCGCCATCGACGAGCTGTGCCGCCTCGGCCGGCTCCTTCACATACTTGACGCGCTCGGGGTTGGACAAATCCGCGTGCGTGAGGCCCAGCCCGCGCTCCAGGATCAGCCACACGAGCAGGCTCACGTCGAGGCGTTTCCACGCGCGGCTATGCGGCGCGGGATTCGCGTCCGCCACGGATTCATCGCGCAGCGTCAGCACCCACGCCTTCCCGCCCGAATACAGCCCGAACGTGTGCTGCTGGCTCGCCATCGTGTTCTGCAGCATCTCGATCAGATCGCAGCATGCGGGTGCGGTTACCGGCTTCACGTCGAACTGCTCGCTCAGCTTCTCGAGCAGGTTCTTCGCATCGAAGCCGGGAACGCCGCCGACCACGCGATGCGCCGGCAGGATCACCAGCCCGGGGTCGGAGATCGACACGCACGCGATCATGACGAAGCTCCGGGGATCGTTGGGGTCGAGCTGGCCGTCGGCCTGGATCGCCAGGTCGCGATACTGCAGGGCGGTCTCGTAGCGGTGGTGGCCGTCGGCGATGTAGATGCACTTGTCCTGCATCAGGCGCATCAGCCGCTCCTGCGCGGCGGGATCACCAATCTTCCACAACGTCTCGCGGACGCCGTCGAAGTCTTGAAATGACGCCTCGGGCGTCGCGGGAAGCGCGGAATCCAGCAAGCCGGCGATGGCGCAGTCGGCATCGCGATACAGGCCGAAGATCGGGCTGAGGTTTACCGGGCAGGCGGTGATCAGGCGCAGGCGGTCAGCCCTTGGGCCCGACATCGTTTCCTCGTGCGGCAGCACTCGCCTGCCGAACGGCTCAAGGCGCACGGCGGCGAAGAACGCCCGCCGCGTCAGCCTCCGCGAGCCGAGCGCGAATTCCTGGTCGTACACGTAGAACGCGGGGGCGGCATCCTGCACCACGGAGCCGTCGGCCGCCCACTGGAAGAACGCCTTGCCGGCACGCGAGTAGCGGTTCTCGGCGTCGGTGTCGCCCGGCAGGTCCTTGCCCAGCTCCAGGTGCACGATGTTGCGGTGGTGCGTGGCGCAGAACCGGTCGCGCTGGTCCGGCGAGATCACGTCGTACGGCGGCGCCACCACCGCCGTGATATCTCCGATCCTGCTCGTATCGTAGCGTATGCCCTTGAAGGGCATGAAATTCCAGGTCATCGTGGACTTGTCGCTCCTTGTGTCCGTCTTCATTTCCGGCAGTCTTTCATGTACGGCTGCGGTGCTCGCCCACCGCCGGCGGAATCATTTTTGCTTCAGGTAGCTATCGAACCCCGGCGACGCGGCAACCGTGGGGCCGCCGGCCCCGCCGACGATGAACATCGCCTCCACGCCCGCGAGCTTCGATGCGAATGACAGCCCCGCGTCGGGGCCCATCACACTGAGCGCGGTGGACAGCGCATCGCTGGTGATTCCGTCGGTCGCGACGACCGTTACGCTGCTGATATGCTCGACCGGCCGGCCCGTTCGCGGGTCGAAAATGTGCGAGTAGCGCTTGTCGCCGATCTCGAAGAACCGCTCGTAATCGCCGGACGTAGCCACGGCCCCTGCCGCCACGTGCACCACCTGCGGCAGGCGCTCGTCGCGCTTCGCCGGATCGATGATCCCGATCTTCCACGTCGTGGAGCCGGGCGGAAGGCCGTGAACGAGGATGTTGCCCCCCACGTTCACCAGCCCGGCGGGGATGTTCAGCCGCTTCAGTTCGGCGGCTGCGAGGTCGGCTGAATAACCCTTCGCGATAGCGCCCAGGTCGAGCGCCATCCCCTTCTTCAGGAACCGCACGGTCTTGGTCTGCTCGTCGAGCTCGATGTCTCGATAGCCCACGGAGCCGAGCACGCTCTCGATCGTCTCGTCGTCGGGGGCGATGCCCGACTGCTCGGCCGATTTCCACAACTTCTTCAGCGGGCGCATTGAAATATCGAACGCACCGTCCGTAAGCTCGGAGTACATCATCGACGCCTTGAGCACGTCCATCATCCTATCGGATGTTTTCACAGGGTGGTCCGATGCCTCGCGGTTGATCTTCGACAGCTCGCTCTCGGGATTGTAGTCGCTCATCGTCCGGTCGACTTCCTTGATCTGTGCGAATGCCGCGTCCATGGCGAGGTTGGCCTGCTGCTCGGTTTGCGCCCACACGGTGACGGTGACGAAGGTGCCCATCATCTCGCGGGTGGCTTCGTAGCGGCGAGGCTGGCTGGAGGAGTCCTTCTCCTCCTTCACGCAGGCTGCGA
>DATKYA010000248.1:0-3066 GCA_035528775.1 Planctomycetota bacterium
ATCCTGCCCTGGCTGTCCGTCGCCTGCTCATGGCTCGTCTTGGTTTCGCCGTCGTGCCACCTTGTCATAGCTGCTCCGCCTCCCGCTTCGCATGTCTTAACACTCGCAAGCTACTGGATGTTTCGAGAGAAACCGAAGGCGGCACGCGCAGAACTTTCCTCTTTAATCGCAGGGCCGCTGTTGGTAAAACATTCAGCATGAAAATCAGCCGGTGCCGTTTGCAGAGACGCGCCGGCGGCACGGATCTACACCCGGCGTCGCTGCCGGCGGGCACTGATGAACAGCGCCATGACGAACAGGGTGGTGAACACCACGTGGAACGCGAGACACCATTCGATGAAAGCATCCCACGACATCTCCGTGCTGCCCATCATGATCGCTCCGCCGGTTCGTTGTCTGCTTGACGCTTCCAGTATCGGCGCGGGCGTGCGATGAATTCAATTTCTACAAAAGACGGGTGAGAACGAGCATTTGAACAGGAGACAATGATGCGGAAGATCGACATTACGGACGCGGACGTGTGCGTGGCGGGCGGCGGAATGGCTGGGCTATGCGCCGCACTCGTAGCCGCGCGGTCCGGCTGCAAGACCGTTCTCGTGCAGGACCGCCCCGTCCTCGGCGGAAACGCATCCAGCGAGATCCGCGTGCACATCACCGGGGCCGACTGCCACGGCGGAAAGCCCGGCTGGCGCGAAACAGGCATCATCGAGGAAATCCGCCTGGAAAACATCCACCGCAACCCGCAGGAAAACTACTGGCTGTGGGACATGATCCTGTGGGAGTTCGCCTCGAGCGAGCCGAACCTGCGCCTGCTGCTGAACACCAGCATCTTCGAGGCCGGCACGCAAGGCAACCGCATCGCCTGGGCACGCGGCCTCCAGCTCGGCAGCGAATGCATCTACACCATCAGGGCCCGCTTCTACATCGATTGCACGGGCGATGGCACCCTGGGCGCCGAAGCAGGGGCCGAATTCCGCATCGGACGCGAAGCCAAGGCCGAGTTCAACGAAACCCTCGCGCCCGACGAAGCCGATTCCGGCACCATGGGCCACACCACGCCGTTCACCGCGGAAGACGCCCGCGCACCCGTGCAGTTCATCCCGCCGCCGTGGGCCTGCCGCTTCACCGACGAACGCCAGCTCTCGCACCGCTACGGCCACGATGCCGTCAAGCGCGGATTCTGGTGGATCGAGCTCGGCGGGCAGAACGGACGCCACATCATCCACGACACACCGGCCATCACCGAAGACCTGTGGAAGGCCACCGTGGGCGTGTGGGACCACATCAAGAACCACGGCGACCACGCCGGCGCCACCTGGGACCTCAAGGAAGTGGCACGCATCCCCGGCAAGCGCGAGTCGCGGCGGTTCGTGGGCGACTACATCCTCAGCCAGAAAAACCTCGATCCCGCCGCCGTGCACGACGATGAAGTCGCCTTCGGCGGATGGCCGTCGGACCTCCACAACGTGGACGGATTCTGGAACCCCGCGCCCGCCGCGATCTTCCACGGCATCGACGGCGTCTACGGCATCCCGCTGCGCACGCTGTATTCGCGGAACATCGAGAACCTGTTCTTCGCGGGCCGCAACCACTCGGCCACGCACGTGGCCATGGGCTCCAGCCGCGTGATGGGCACGTGCTCGGTGATGGGCCAGGCGGCGGGCACGGCGGCGGCGGTGTGCGCTGCGAAAAACTGCACGCCTCGCGAGGCCGCTTCAAGGCACATCCGCGAAATCCAGCAGAAGCTGCTGCGCGACGGCGCCTTCCTGCCGCACTACGCCAACGACGATTCCGCCGATCTCGCCCGCCGCGCCGCCGTCAGCGCATCCGGCAGCACGCCCGACTCCCCGCCGGAAAACGTGATCGACGGCACGTCGCGTGACATCCCGAAGGGCGAGCGCCACGCCTGGGAATCCGATCCCGGCGCCGGCCTGCCCGCCCACCTCGAGCTTGCGTGGCAAACGCCCCACCGCCTACGGGAAATTCGCCTCACTTGGGACTCTATGCTCCAGAAGGAGCTCACCATGTGCTGGTATCCGCCCGAACCATCGCGTCGCCTCGCACAGACCCCCGGCACGCTCGCCCGCGACTACCGCGTCGAAGCCTGGCGCGACGGCTCGTGGCAGCCGGTCGCCCACATCCGCGACAACCACCAGCGCCTGCGCGTTCACGCCCTCGACGTCGAAACAGCAAAGCTCAGGATCGTTGTGGAACGCACCTGGTGCGCGGCAAGCGCGAGGATATACGAAGTGAGGTGCTATTGAGTTTGAAGGAGTTTCTCGGGACTTCACTTCCGCTTCGCCAAAGCGCCCACGGCAGGCGAGGGAACGCGAGCGCCTGTAGGGCACGTAGAGCGTTGGCTGGTTGCAGTAGTTGGGGGGCGTCCTCTTGAGCCCTATTGTGAAACTGTCGTCGGCGCCTTACTTTCGGTTGCACTCCGGGGGTCTGTCCCATTTCAGTGCGTAATCCAAGATCAGCTTCCTCTCCAGGTAACGGATGAATAACGGGCCTAGTTTATCGCTCAGGCCATGAACAGGGAAAGCCGACACAAAGAGTCGCTCCTTCTCGCCATCGCCGAACCGTTCCCTATAAGTTTCGCCGCCGCTATGTTCTTTCTTTTCTTCAGGTGCAAATGCAGAACGTTCAAATTGCCCCCATCGTTTGTCGAGAGACTGGTCACAGGTTTCACCAATATAGATGATCTCCTGTGATTGGAGATCTACTGTGTTAGGTTCTTCATTGAAGTGAGCCAAGGCATATACCCCGGGATTCTTATAGCCGACTATTTCTCTCCTGTCCGTCCATCGCGTCCAATTTGAGAAATTGATCGGGGGAAGATTCATTATCCGGAACTCCAATCGAATTCTAACAAATCCGGCTCTTACGCACGAGGCAGTTGAGTCAACAGTTGCGGCAATTCAGCGCCACTTACTACGGAGTCCCTATTTTGCGCTACAATCTGATCTTCATTTCTGGTATAATGCCGGACTATGAAGATCGACGGACGGACCCTGTCACACGAAGCAAGCGAAAGCATACGGATAATGGCCTGTCGTCGGGTTCGCG
>DATKYA010000249.1:0-6160 GCA_035528775.1 Planctomycetota bacterium
AGGAAACTCGAAGATGCCCATTCGCTGGCAGAACGATTTGCCGGGATCTTGTGTAGGGGCGGGCCACCGTTGCCCGCCCGCTGCCGCCGTGGGGCGGCAGCACATCAAGGACATGCGCAATCCATTCAGTCGCTGTGTATAAGAGGTCCGCAATATTGGCTGCACTGCTGAATGCGCTACGTAGGGGCGGGCGGCGGACGCTGCGTCCGCACCCGAGCTCTTCGAGGGAATCGCCCGCCCACCTGTGGAATGTAATGGGCATCTGGCGGTAGGGCGGACAATTCGGTCGGGCTCGAAAACTCGCCCGACCGAAGTCCGCCCTACCGTACGACAAGCCGGGTGTAGCCCAAATTGTGAACTCCTTAGTAAGGACGCAGCGGAGCGGGAAAGGATACCTGGAAAAACGCGATTGGCGCCGGTACAACATCAGCGCCGAAGGATACGCCGGCGGACCCTCGGCCGAAAACGCTCCTTGCCGGCGCCGG
This sequence comes from Planctomycetota bacterium, assembly GCA_035528775.1. Lineage (GTDB taxonomy): Bacteria > Planctomycetota > PUPC01 > JABMSA01 > JABMSA01 > DATKYA01. The sequence goes on from DATKYA010000249.1 coordinate 486, forward strand.
CTTCACGGCGCGGGTTTGTCCTGCGTACGGATCAAATCGGCCACGTCCCGAACGATCTGGCGGTGGCACGCCTCGATGAAGCAGATGAGGAGCACCGTGAAGACAATGGCAAAGAAAAGCCCGAACGCGAACATGTCGGCATCTCCCTGAAACCACGATTGGAAGAACCCGCGCGTGGCATGATGATCCTGCCCGGCGGCGAACGAGCATCCGCTGAGCAGCAGGCCGCACGCCTCTTCCACGAAGCGCCTGCACTACGCCACGTGAGCCGCCGAATGCGCCTTCCTGGCTACAGGATACCGCGGGGCAACCTCTTGTTTCAAGGTTTTCTCGCCTAACGCCTTCAGGGGGAATTCGGGAACATGCCGCCGGTAGTTGAGCAGACAGTCTGACCCGCCGGCATGCGGTGGGAATCGATGCATCCCGACGGCCGCTCACGCTGTGCAGAAAATGAGCAAGCGATTTGGAGACGCGAGTGTGCACAGGTTCGGCGTCAGCATTGTTTTCATAGATAGAAACCTATCAAGACGGTGCGCGTTGGTGCTCCGGCCTGCGGTGCGGAGCGCGTGCAGCTCACCACCATCGCGCAAAGTCGAGGGCCAAATCTGCGCCGCAATGTCGAACGGAATCTGGCGAGGGAATGGCCGCCGTACAGGATGGCGTACAAGCAGCTACGACGGCAGATCTAAGGAGGGAGCAGATGAAGGCGGTAGTTCTGGCCGGGGGTGTTGGATTCGCCAATTGCCCGCTGACAATTGTGCGTCCGCGGCCGCTGTTTCCGGTGCCCGACGGCGTTCTGCTGGAGTATGCGTTGAGGGCGCTGCGGACGGTGGGCGTGGAAGACGTGATGATTTGTGCAGGAAGCAGCACGCCTATGCTGGCGGCACACTGTGAGCGGTTTCCGCCGGCCGGCATGCGGCTGCACTGGCACCAGGATGCGTTTCTGCGGGGAACGGCCGGCTGCCTCGGGGACGTTGCGAGCTTCCTGCAGGGCGAGCGGTTCCTGGTGCTCGACGGCAACCTGGTGCTCGACGGGGACCTCTCGTGCATCGTGGATGACCATCAGCGCCAGGGAGCCGCCATGACGCTGGGCGTGGTACCGGCGCGGACGTGGTACGGGGGCCAGACGGGGGAGTCCGACGGCGACCAGTTGGCTCCGCTGGGGGTATACGTGGTGGAAAGCGACGTGCTGGGCCACGTGCCCGAGCAGGGGTATTTCGATCTGAAGGAGCAACTGATACCGAGGCTGCGGGAGCGGCATTTTGCCACGGGGGTGTCGCTGTTTCGCGGCCGGCACCGGCGGGTCGTCGACGCGCGCTCTTATGCCCGCCTCGTGCAGGAGATCCTCCACATGACGTTCGGGGAGGAGCCGTTCGCCCGGCTCACGGCAATGGCCCCGGGCGTGTGGGCAGGGCCGGACGTGACGGTGGCGCCATCGGCTTTGCTGATCGGGCCGCTGGTCCTGGGCAGCGGTACCACCATCGGCGAGCATGCTATCGTGGTAGGCCCCGGCTTCCTGGGCGAACGGGTGGCAATCGAAAGCAAGAGCGTGGTGGTGGGATCGATCCTGTGGCCGGAAGCCACCGTGGGGCGCGAGGCTCGCGTCGAGGATTCCATCGTAACCGATCACTTCCAGGTGGCACGGTTCAGCAGTCTCGCACACTGCGTGGCGATAGATGCAGGCCTGGCACTCGCGCAGATGAACGGACTGCACCGGGCAGGATATGCAGTGCGTGCGATGACGGATATTTGCGCGGCGGCGTAAGAGATGAAGGGGATGGAGAGATGAAGAGATGCAGGGGTGCTCCTTCGCATCATCCCATCACCTCATCATCTCATCATCTGCCCGAGCTCGCAGGGGATTCGGGAGACAATTCAGGCCTCCCGAGCGTTCTTGTGTCGGAAGGATATACTGAGCAAGGCGGCTCGAAAAACCATGATTGTCATCCTGTCAGAGCAACTCATCGACCGGACTGATCCCTCCCTGCATGCGGCAGATCAAGCCAAACTATTCTCCCCGCTCAGCGAGGCGTACCTCGACAGGCTGGCCCGGCAGTACAGGAAGCTGGGTGCGCGGGCAGTGTACTGGGCGGGCGCCTGCAACGAGAAACGAGCGGCGGGATTCCGGAAGCCAGCCTGGCGGCCGCTGGACAAGCTGCGCGTGGCCGGCGGATCCCGGGGACCGAAGCGATCCCGGGGACCGAAGCGCCCCCTGGGATTGCACACGCTTGCCTTTCGCGGGACGCCGGTCCTGTTCGCCGATACCTGCACGTGGCCAAACATGCAGTTGCGAAGTATTCTCAAGCAAGGCGGGCGATCGTTTTCGGACCTTGCGGTGATCGTCCGTTCGTCCGGTGTGGGCAGATATGTTGAGCTGGCGGAGCGACTGCAGTCGGCGTGCGTGGTAACGCGCTGCTATCGGCCGGTGCTTGTCGAGCCGAGCGATCTGGTGGGGCTGCTGGCGTATGCGAGGGCGCCTGGCTCGCCGTGCGAGCGTTTGCTGGAGGCCGTGCGAGCAGGCGATTTGCCGGCGATCGCGGGAATCGCCTCCGAAGCCACGCGCCGGGTGGTTGCGGGATTTGACAGGATCGATGCGGTCGGCCGGCACCTTGTGGCATTGAGGGCACTGCTGTCGTCGGAGACCAGGCGCTGGCCGGGGGCGTCGCGGGTGGGCGACCAAGTGTGGATGATGCCGGGGGCTTCGGTGGATTCGAGCTGCATCCTGGAAGGCCCGATCTACCTGGGGCGGAATTGCCGGGTGGGGCGCGGCGCTCACATCATCGGCCCGGCCTACATCGGCGATTCGGCCATCGTCGGGGAGGCCGCATTTGTCGGCGAGAGCGTGGTGGCGCACGGCGGCGTGGTGCAGCCGGGGACGCGGGCGTGGCGCTCGGTGGTGGGGACGGCCGGTGCGGACGAAAGCATGCCGGGCGGAGCGTTCACCCATGCGGGCTGGCAGCATCCCGGCGATTCTGAACAGCAGCCGCACGGGTATGCATCGGTGGTGGTGCCGTCGCGGCAGTCAATTCAATGCCATCCGTGGCTGTACCGGTTTGCCAAGCGAGCCATCGACATCTGCGGAGCGATCATCGGGCTGGTGGTCACGCTTCCGCTGTATCCGTTCATTGTGGCGGCGATCAAGCTCGATTCGCGGGGCCCGATTTTCTTCAAGCACCGGCGGCAGACGATCGGCGGGAAGGAGTTTACGTGCGTCAAGTTCCGCACGATGGTGGATGACGCCGACCGGCTGCAGCAGGAATTGCCGAACGAGGTCGATGGCCCGCAGTTTTACATCAAGAACGACCCCCGCCTGACGCGCGTGGGGCGGACGTTGCGAAAAACAAATCTCGACGAGCTTCCGCAGTTGTGGAACGTTCTGCTGGGGCAGATGAGCCTGGTGGGGCCGCGGCCGTCGCCCGACCGGGAGAACCAGTTTTGCCCGGGATGGCGCGAGGCGCGGCTGAGCGTGCGCCCCGGCCTGACCGGCGTGTGGCAGACGAAGCGCTCAACCGACCGCTCCACCGGAGACTTCCACGAATGGATCCAGTATGACCTCCAATACGTGCGGGAATGCTCGCTCTGGAACGACATGAAACTGATTTGGGTAACGGTGCTGAAGACTGCCATGCGGATGAAGAGTACGCTGGCTGAGGCACTACGCCGGGGTGGTGACAAAAACGGTTGAAAACGGCAGATGCTTTCGTGTGAATGGCAGCCGGCCCTCGTGCCGGTGCGCTCGCCGCGGGGGTGGCTATCGGGCAGGGACGCCGCCAACGCCCGCCGAACTCAGAAAGGAAACACCTGACATTATGTTCTCCAAAGATGTATTACGGCTGGACACCGAAGCGGAGGTGAACCGCCTGTGCAAGTTTCTGCAGGACCGGGTGCTGGCACACTACAAGCGGAAAGGCGTGGTGGTGGGGATCAGCGGGGGCATCGATTCGGCCGTGGTGACGGCGCTGAACGTGCGGGCGTTCGGGGCCGAGCGCGTGCTGGGCGTCGTCCTGCCCGAGAAGGAATCGAACCCGATCAGCGCCCCGCTGGCCCGGCGGCTGGCGGGGAAATTCGGCGTGCCCATCGTTGAAACCGACCTCACGCCGATCCTCGCCGCACTGGGCGTTTACCGCCATAAGGACCTCATCATCGGGCGGCTCGCCCCCGGTTATGCCCCGGAAGCGGACAAGACGAAGATCTCCCTGCCCGCAAACGTGCTGGACCGCGCGGCGTACAACGTGTTCACGCTTACCGTCCAGAAGCCCAACGGCACCTCGCACTCCGTGCGCCTTGGGGCCGACGACTTCCGCGAGATCGAGTCGGTGCAGAACATGAAGCAACGCGTGCGCATGGTGCAGCTCTACCATCACGCGGAGCGGCTGCACCGCGTGGTGTGCGGCACCACGAACAAGACGGAAGCGGACCAGGGGTTCTACGTGAAGTACGGCGACGGCGGGGTGGACATCGAACCGATCGCCCACCTCTACAAGACCCAGGTCTATGATCTCGGGCGCTGCCTGGGCGTGACCGACGAGATCCTGAACCGGATGCCTTCGCCGGACACGTGGTCGGGCGGCGTGGGCGACGAGGAATTCTACTTCCGCATGCCGTTCGAGATGCTCGACCTGCTGCTGTACGCCTGGAACAACGCCATTCCGAAAACCGACATTCGGGGTGTCCTGAACCTCACGGAAGAGCAGATCGACCGGGCATTCGGGGATTTCGAGGCCAAGAGCAGGGCGACCTGGCACCTCAGAACTATGCCGGACACCATCGCCGAGGCATCGCTTGCGGACCTGCAGGTCTGACGAGATTACGAGGGAGGGACTTCAATGATCAAGGAAAAAGTGAAACAGTTCATCGTGGAAAACTTCGCGTTCGGCACCACTCCCGCTTCGCTGGGAGACGACACATCGCTGGTCGGGACGGGGATCGTGGACTCGACCGGTGTGATGGAGCTGATCGGGTTCCTGGAGCAGGAGTTCCACATCAGCATCGACGATGCGGACCTGGTGCCGGAGAACCTCGATTCGATCAACCGTATGGTCTCGTACGTACAGAGCAAGGGCGTAGCCGATCTCGTTCCGGGTGCAGGAGAATAGCATGCTGGTATGCGACTTTCTGTCGAACGCGGCGAACCGCTTCCCCACGAAGGAGGCGTGCATCTGCGGCGAGCGGCGGCTGACCTACGGCGAGCTCGAGGTGCAAGCCGGCCGCATCGCACGGGCGCTCGTCGACGCGGGAGTGCAGCGGGGCGACCGCGTGGGCATTGTTATGGAGAACGGCCCCGAGCTGGTGATGTCAATCTTCGGCATCCTCAAGGCCAATGCCGCTTTCGTCGTGGTCAATCCTGCAACGAAGGCCGACAAGCTCGCGTACGTGCTCGACAACTGCTCGGCAACGGGGCTCATCGTGGCGGGGAGCAGGATTTCGCTGCTGGAGGGCGTTGAGCCGCACGTCAAGTCGCTGAGTTGCGCCATCGTGTGCGGCGGAGCGCCGGCCGAACCGGCCGAACCGGCCGGCAGGATACCACGGATCGACTTCGAGCGCGATGTTGCAAGCCTCCCGGCACAGCCGCCGCCCCGCAAGGCGATCGACATCGATCTGGCAGCCATCATCTACACGTCCGGCTCCACCGGCCGGCCCAAGGGCGTGGCCATGACGCACATCAACGTCGTCTC
>DATKYA010000250.1:0-4193 GCA_035528775.1 Planctomycetota bacterium
CCCGCGAGCATTGCTTTGCTCCCGAGACCCGCTACCTGGGCTACATCCGTGTGGCCGGCTTTGTGATGGAACACGCCGCCGATGCCTTCCCGGTGCCGCAGGGCGGGGCGCTTTCCGCCTCGCGCGGCCATCACTGGATCATCGAGGAAAACACGGTGCGCCAGATCAATTCGGTCGGCATCGATGTCGGGCTGCAAAGCTGGTTGAGCGAGAAGGCGGAGATCAGTGGACACCATCTCATCCGGCGCAACACGATCGAAGCCTGCGGCATCTGCGGACTGGCGGGTGCCGGCGCTCCGGAGAATCTGTTAGTCGAGGACAACACCTTCCGCGACTGCTGCTGGCAGGACGTCGAGAGGTACTTTGAGTGCGCGGCCATCAAATTCCATCTGACCCGTCGCGCCCTGATCCGCCGCAACCGCATCTTCGACACCCAGGGAGGCTCCGGCATCTGGCTCGACTGGGACAACCGCCACTCGCGCGTTTGCCGCAACCTGATCGTCGGCACGCGATCTATGTTCGGCGGCGTCTTCATCGAGGCGTCGCATACCGCGAACCTGATCGACAACAACATAATCCTCGATACCGACGGGCACGGCATCTACTCGCACGACAGCGACCGCATCACCCTGGCGCACAACCTGATCGCGCGCTCGACCAAGGCGGCAGTCTTCCTGTGCCTGGGCGACGCCAAGCGCTGGGTGCAGGGCCGCGGCGCCACCAGCCGGCGACACCGGGTGCTGAACAACATTTTTGCCGACAACGACACCGTTGTCGAGTTCGACAACCCGGACAACTATTCCGACTACAACGTGCTGGGCTGCGACGGCGGCAAGGGGCCTTTCCGCATCCACCGGCCCGAGCAGAATCTCGATCTCGACGCCTGGCGCGAGTTTCACGGATGGGACAAGCACAGCGCCCGCGCAACCGTTACGGTCACGTTCGGTCACGACTCGCAGACCTGCAGCTGCACCGTCGCGGGCGCCTTGTCGGTCTGCCCGCGCTTGCCGGAGGCACAAGTGGACTATTATGGTCAGCCGCGCGCCGAGGGTGCCGTTTGCCCCGGCCCGTTTTCGGCAGGAGGGGCGCAAGCATGATGACAGGGAAGGAAAACACTACACGCGCGATCGAGTTCACAGGGCCGGCGTATCTGCCCTGTACCATCGGGGCGAATCTGGACTGGCTGTACGACAAGGACGAGAGCAAGCGCCAACGGGTGCGGGAATTGTCCGCCCGCTTCCCCAACGACATGCTCGGCTGGGTCTCGCCGAAGGACTTTGGCGTCGACATGGGAACCCAAAACGGCGTGCACCGCTGGCAGGACCAGTGGGGCACCGGTTGGGAGGATGACGGACATGGTGCCAAGACTGAAGCCTATCCGCTCGAAGGCGGCTACGATGCGTTGGCAGGATACACCTTCCCCAACCCCAACTGCCCGGCGCGTTTCGACGACGCGGACGAACGGCTGAAGCAGCGCGGCGACCGCTATGTTCAGTCCGTCGTGTGGTTCACGCTCTTCGAGCGCCTCTGGATGCTCCGAGGCTTCGACAACATGCTAATGGATTCCTACACGGATGAAGAGAACTTCGCCCGGTTGCGCGACCGCGTGCTCGAATACAATATCGGGATCATCGACCAGTGGATCAAGCGCGGCGTGGATGCCGTGTTCTTCTCCGATGACTGGGGGTGCCAGCGCGGATTGCTCATGAACCCGGACGACTGGCGGCGTTTCTACAGGCCGTCTTACAAACGCATGTTCGACCGCGTGCGTGCCGGCGGCGCGCATGTCTGGATGCACCTGTGCGGGAACATCACTGCGATCCTCCCCGACCTGATCGACATCGGCCTCAACGTCCTGAACCCCGTGCAGCCGCAGGCCATGGACGTGCGGCTGTTGTCCCGGGAATTCGGAGGCAAGGTCTGCTTCAACGGCGGCTTGGACGTGCAGGGAACGCTGGTGCGGGGCACGCCGGAGCAGGTGAAGCGCGAAGTCCATGAGCTGGTGTCCTTGTTCGGTAAGTTCAACGGCGGTTATATCGGCGGCACCAGCCACAGCGTGATGCCGGAGACCCCGCTGGACAACGTCATCGCCATGTACGAGGCGTTTTCCAACATGCAGGGCTTGGGGCTTGAGACTTGAGGCGTGTGGCGGAAGAAGACCGATACGCCCCTCAAGCCTCATGCCTCGAGCCTCATGTCGAAACCGGAGTTTGTAGCGCAAATTCCGGTTTCAGTAGTAAAACAATCCGATGAGCACAGACCGGGAACAGGCAATGCATACAAAACCACTTTCAGTGTCATTTGAGGAAACGGTCTACCAGGGTTCGCACCTGGATCGCGTGGCGTTTCCGATGGGCGGCATCGGCGCGGGCATGATTTGCCTGGAAGGCACGGGGGCGCTGTCCCACGTGTCACTCCGCCACAAGCCGGAGGTCTATCACGAACCGCAGGTGTTTGCGGCGATCCACGTGAAGGGCGCAAAGACCGCGCGTGTGCTCGAGGGGCCGGTGCCGATGTGGAAGGCCTTTGGAGCCGCGACCCCGTCAATGTTGGCCGAACCGGGCAACGGACTGACAGGCCGCACCTATGGGCTGCCGCGGTTTGCGGACGTATCCTTCACGGCGCGCTTCCCTTTTGCCACGGTGTCGCTGTCCGACCCGACGATGCCGGTGGCGGCGGAACTGACCGGGTGGAGCCCGTTCACGCCCGGCGCTGCGAACGATTCGAGCCTGCCGGTGGCGGCCGTCGAGTACCGCTTCGCCAATCGCTCCGACCGGCCGGTCGAGGCCGTGTTTTCCTTCCACGCGGCCAACTTCATGAAGGTCGGCGACGACGCGCAGATCGGAGCCACGGCGCGCGGCTTCGTGCTGGAACAGCCCGCGCTGCCTGACAAGCCCGAGGCCGAGGGGGCGTTCGCGGCCTTCACCGATGACGCGGCAACGGTCGTGGACGCCGCATGGTTCCGCGGCGGTTGGTTCGACGCCCTGACCCTGAACTGGAACCACGTGGCAGCCGGCGACGTGGTGTCGCAGCCGCCGCACGCTGAGGGTGCGCCGGGCGGCGGGGGCAGCCTGTATGTGCCGTTTTCCGTCGCGGCCGGCGCGGAGAAAACCATTCGCCTGCAGTTCGTCTGGTACGTGGCGCGCAGTGCCATCCGCGTAGGCGTCCCTGACTCGAACGCGCCTGCCGGCGACTGCGCATCCGGCGATTGCGGATGCAAGAAAGCCGCGGCCGCCCCCGAATGCCATACGCCCTGGTACGCCGCCCGCTTCGACGGTATCGAGACGGTGATGGAATACTGGCGCGAACACTACAGCCGCCTGCGCGCGGAAAGCGCCCGGTTCAGCGACTGCTTCCACGACACCACCCTGCCAGCCGAGGTCATCGAGTCCGTCGCCGCGAACCTCGCGATCCTGAAGTCCCCGACCTGCCTGCGCCAGGCCGACGGGCGTTTCTGGGGCTGGGAGGGATGTTGTGGCGGCAGCGGGTGCTGTCACGGCAGTTGCACGCACGTGTGGAACTACGCGCAGGCGCTGCCGCACCTGTTCCCCGAACTCGAGCGCACGCTGCGCGAGACCGAGTTCCTCGTGAGCCAGGACGAATGGGGGCACCAGACCTTCCGCGCGTCCCTGCCGATCGGACCGACGGACCACGGCTTCCACGCCGCCGCCGACGGCCAGCTCGGCGGCCTGATGAAGCTCCATCGCGAATGGCGGATCTGCGGCGATACCGACTGGCTGCGCAAACTCTGGCCGGCGGCGAAGCAAAGCCTCGATTACTGCATCGCCACCTGGGACCCGGACCACGCCGGCATGCTGGTTGAACCGCACCACAACACCTACGATATCGAGTTCTGGGGCGCCGACGGCATGTGCACCAGCTTCTACCTCGGCGCGCTGGCGGCCGCCATCGCTATGGGAAGCGCGTTGGGCGACGACGTGGCGCGCTACGAGACATTGCTCGCCCGCGGACGCCAGGCGATGGCCACAACCCTGTGGAACGGGGAGTGGTTCATACAGAACGTGCAATGGGAAGGATTGAAGGCCGGGGATCCGGTCAACAATCCGGCGCAGATCAATTCGATGGGCTATACGCCCGAGGCGATGGCCATCCTCCAGCGCGAGGGGCCGAAGTACCAGTACGGCGCGGGCGTCCTGTCCGACGGCGTGCTCGGCGACTGGATCGCGCGCTGC
>DATKYA010000251.1:0-3685 GCA_035528775.1 Planctomycetota bacterium
GGCTCCGTGAGCATGCACGCCACGGCTGCCAGGTGAGCGCGGAGCGTGCCGCGCTGCGCGTCGGTGAGCTTGCCGCTGGAAAGCAGCTCGTCGATCGCGCCCGCCCAGAAGCAGGACTGGGCAATGCGGAAGCTCGAACACCATCCCGAGGTCAGCCCGTGACGCGCGAGGCCCAACGGCGACGTCCATTCGCTCGCGGGCGAGGTGTACGTCTTGTAGAGGGAGTCGCGCCGAGCGTCGTCGTCGTTGAAGTACAGAAACTTGCCCAGCACGTCCCCCCCGGGCTGCTTGTCGAGGCGGCCCTTCAGCGACTCCACCAGCTTGCGGTCGAAGACCAGCCGCGGGTACGTGACCTTCGGATCGGCCAGCCAGTCGAGCACCCACTCCTTGTAGTCGTCGAGATTGATATATCCGTCGTAGCCGCGCACGCGGCGAAGGCCGTCCTGGTACAGCATCGGCCCGCCGACGATCGCCCATTGCCGCCGCAGGAACGAAAACCCGAGATCGGGATCGTACTCGCCGGTGTGCAGCAGGCTGTTGGGATGCCGCTGGGCGATCAGCGGCCAGTTCAGGCACACGTCGCCCGCGGCATAGCTGAAGACCATGCCATCCCACGAGCCGATGCAGCCGCGCCAGTTGCCGGCGTGCAGCGGAACGATGCCGAGGAAGGGAGTCCTGGCGGGATCCGCGCCCTTCTTCACGCCGGCGCTGTCGGCCAGCCCGAAGTAGAACGCACTGGGATGCCACGGGTACCACGCTGCCACGTCGAACACCTTGGCGTATGGCTCGTTGTATGCGATCTTGCGGACGCCGTACTCGACCGACTGGTATTTCTTCGCGTCGAATCCCATCTCCTCGACGGCCTGCTCGAAGTCCGGCTCGCGGCCGGGCATTCGCCCCTCGGACGTGATGTACCAGGAGGTGTCGGGCTTCCAGCCGCCGTCCTGCCAGCCGCTGGCCAGCGAGAACATGACGCGCACCTTCCACCAGTCGCCGATGATCTTGAGGTCCGACTGCTCGTCGATGCGCGCGGCGGGATCGCCGGCGCACACGCGGGCTGCAAGCTGGTAGTAGCCGCCCTCACCCCCGGCCCCCTCCCCAAGTTTGGGGAGGGGGGATGAGGCGGGGCCGTTATCCAGCTCGTAGCGGACCACCGCTTCGCAGAAGAGCGGGCCCTGCTCGGTGACGGTGCAGGTGTAGCCAGTGAGCCGGGGCGCGTCCTGCGGGTTCGCCGCGAAGAAATAGCTGCCGCCCACCCACCGGCCGTCGTTGAGGCGGATGCCCTGGATGGGTCCGGGCGCAATGCCGTTCTCGGCCTGCTTGCCGAAAAGCTTGACCATCGCCGAGTGGTCGGTGTGCATGGGCAGCGGCTTGTCGAACTTCACCGTGCCCGGCCTGGGCAGGCGCACCGCCACGATGCCGTTGTCGAGCATCAGGAGGCCGCCTTGCGTGGTCGCGCTCGGCCCGTTGGGCGCCGCCGCCGGTTTGCCGGGCAGCAGTTCATACCGGTAGGTGCCGTCCTTGGGAAGCTCGGCATAGAAGGAGACGCGAGCTGAAGCCAGCGAGCCATCGGGGTGGTTCTGCACGCGCCAGAGCTGCACGGGCGCTTCGGTGCCGGCCGCATCCACGAGGCGCACCTCGTCGGCCTTCGCCTTCCCCGGGTCGAACTGCACTTGGTAGCTCACCAGCGTGCGCGCCCAGTCCAGCCCCAGGCGTTCCCGGCATTGCCACGTTGCGAGCGGCTCGGCGGCGGTTGCGGTCAACGACACCAATGTGCAGCAGAGCGCCAGAACGGCCGTCATCGTCATCGGGATTTCCAGCAATTTCATGTTCACCTCACGATGCCCGATTGATTGAATGGGCGAACACAAGGTTCGCCCCTACAACGACAGATCGAAGATGACGAACTTGCGGTTCGCCAATACGACGAGGAGAAGCCACGGTACGGATACGGCAGGCTGCCTCGTGTAGCCCGTGCGACTGCCACGCGCAGGGCTGCCCGGCAGCAGTGAGAGGGCACGGTCCCGCTTTCGCGTTGCGCCATGATCAAAGGTATATACAGGTCGCAGTGCGAAGTCAAGGGTAAATCACGGCGTCCAGGGATTCGGGCGTCCGAGTATTCAGGTATCCAAACGTTCGGACGTTTTCTTTGACAAGCTGCGATCCTGCTGGTATAATTCGGGCAGCGTCCGAGGCCCGGTATGAGAACGCCATCTCGGAAAGGAAATGCCATGAGCAGGATCCTGATCGCCGCTGCGATGCTGTGCGTGTGGGCCGCGAGTGCGGCCGGCGAGCCGCCGATCTACCCCGTGAAGAAAACCGACGAGCCGAAGTTCTCGCTGCTCGACGAGATCATGAAGATTCCGCCGCTGAAGCATGACCTCGGCGGCCGCTGGCCCATGATCATGTGGGAAGGCGTGTCGTTCGAGCCGCAGCCGGCGGAAGTCTACCAGGCGCTGCTGGCACGCGGGCTGACGCAGCATATCCGCCTGGACGCAAAGATGATCGAGACGGCCAAATGCCTGCAGGCGGCGGGATCGCCCGTGATCATGATGCAGGGGGCCGGCGGGCCGTTCGGCTACGACCAGGGGCCCGACTGGCAGCACCGCTTCGATGCCGGCTACGAGCCGTGGAAGCCCGATAGCTGGTGGCCGTCGGGCCGGGCATGCTGGGCGATCTTCGAGGGCTGGCAGATCAATGCCGACCGCCTGCGCGATACACTCCGCCAATTCAAGGCGGCCGGCGTGACCGTGGACGCCGTGTGGATGGACTGGGAGGGCGAGCCTTCCAGCTCCGGCAGCGAGGGTGCGTGGCAGAACGCCCGGCACTGCTCGCGCTGCCGCCAGACGCTCCCGCCGGCGGTCCTGGCCGACTACCCACTGTGGCCCGGCTACTGCAAACGGCTGTCGCTTGAGCTGCACGGCTGTTACCTCGTTGCACCCGTCCGTGAGATCTTCCCCGCATGCTCCGTCACCAACTGGATGGCAGTGATCTCCACACCCGAGCGGCCGGTGCTGGGGTGGCGGGACACCGTGGTTCCGCCGTGCATGCCGTGCATGTTCACCGCCACCAACCCCGTGGCCTACGGCAACGACGTGTTCTTCAAGGTGGCGTGGAAGCAATCGTACAAGCTCGACCGCGAGCACGTAGACCAGTTCTACATGCACCTGCTGCTGCGGGAGATATCGGCGAATCAGGCAAACGCCGCCCGCTACGCCCCGCAGGTGAAGGCCGTGCCGTGGGTGGCGCGGTTCTGCCCCGACGCCGCCGATCCGACAATCCCCATGATCTCACGCGGGCGCTACCGGGAATCGCTGCGGCACATCTGGCTGCGCGGCTGCGACGCTATGCAGATCTTCCAGCCGGCTCGCCCGGGCTACATGGACATCGTGATCGGCGAAGTGCAGGATGCGGTGGCCGTCTACGATGAGATGCTGGCCTACCGGGAGTTCCTGGACAAGGGCGAGGTGCTGAACACAGACACGCCGGCCGTGCAGGGCGACGGCGTGGTGTGGTCGGGGCTGCGGCTGGGCGACCGTGCCATCGTGCGGACGTTCAAGCAGGGCGGCGGCTCCGCGAAGATCACCATCGAGCCGTTCCCGGGGAAGAAGATCAAGCTCCGCGCCACGGCCGAAGGCGAAATGCACCTGCTCGCGGCCAAGGATGGAACGAAGATCGAGGAGAT
>DATKYA010000252.1:0-4965 GCA_035528775.1 Planctomycetota bacterium
CGACCCGCACGAGGGCGTGCTGTTCGTGAGGGGGGAGCCCGTGCCCCCGAGTTCCGCCGCGGCGGAATACCAGATCCATCAGGCCCACCCGAAGGAAGTGGCCGACCTGCGCAAGGCGGGCTATTCGATGAAGAGGGCGCCGCGCCCCGGCAACAAACTGCGGCAGTGGCGGCTGCGGCGCAAGCTGTCGCAACGGGAGCTGGCGGAGAAGGTCGGCGTGTCGCCGCGGGCCATCGGCTTCTGGGAAACGAAAGGCGCCAATCCGCGATCCCCCCTCGTGGAGGCCTATGCCAAAGCCCTGGGCACGACCCCCGCCAAGGTGCGGGGAGCTCTCAAGCCGCACAAGCCAAAACAAAGGGCGGCGTGAAGCCGGCCACCTGCAGGAACGGAATATTGACACAGGCGCGTCGGTATAATCGAGCGTGAACGGTACATTGACCTGCACCGGCTGCGCGGGATGGCGACTTGTTTCGGATTAGAAACTATCTCAAAACATCCAACAGGATCATGTAGGGGCACACGGCGTGTGCCCCCGGGGCGGACGCCTGAAAGGTGAGACAGCGGCGTACTGATGTGGTCCGAGCCGCTCCCTGTGATGCCGGAGGCATTGGTGCGCGCTGACTGCACTGTTGACAGGACTTGCCGGGCATATTGACGCCCGGCGCAGGTGATAGGAATGCCGCGAAGCTTCATGTATTCCTTGGTTCACCTGAGATCGGCGAGGGCAAGATGAAAACACAACAGAACATCGTCCACAGGATCGCCCTCCGCATCACTGGAATCGTCAAGTCACGATGGGCGAAGGTGCTGCTGATCGTTGCGTGCGTTTTGCTTGCGGCAGGATACTATGCCGTCAACTACACGTGGGTCGGGATGCTCACTATCGTTTTCCAGCAGAACCCCGGCCGATTCCATCGGGAACGATTCGAGCAAGTGGTCGAGCAGGTGCGGCTTTCGGGGCTGAAGTCCGGGGAAACCCGGACATTCGTCCTGGAGGACATGACCGATCCGAAATCGCTGCGCCCGCCGAGGGAAGGCGAGCTTTGGTACAGGCCGGGCGCCGTGTGGGGCGAGTTGACGGCCGACGGCAAGCTCAAGGTGGTGATCCAGACCCGGGCGCTCGGCCACGCCGGCAGGTACGGATTCGCGTATTCGGAGGCTCCGCTGTCGCTCCGGTCGTATGGGGGGAGCCGCTGGCAATACCTGGACCTCCCGTGCGACCTGAACCTCGCCTTGCCAAGCATGAAAATCGATGAGAAGTGGTGGAAGATGCTGAATAACCTGGATTGATGTGGAGGCACCTATGAACAGATCATTCCTTCTCGTTCTGGCCGGTTTCCTGCTGGCGGCCTGCACGTCGCCGAGCGCATCAGTAAACGACGCCATGCTCACGGAAGAAGTGACGGACCTCCTGCTTGGAGTTCACGCCAAGGGGGAGGCGTCATCCGCAGATGCAACCGGATGGGATCCGTTTGATCGATTCAATGAGGCTGCTGAGGCAGAGACGAAGGCAACCGCCGAGATGGGCCGGCTTCGGCACCGCGTGGGCGCCAAAACGCTCAGGCGCGCGATCAAGTCCGCCGTAAACGCCAAGCGCTTTCTGATCTGGGGGAGGGCGATGGGCGTGGCGCAGAACTACCTCTCGCCCGACGAATTCCACGATCTGACCAAGGCCGGGGAAGAGGACTGCAATACGGTCCAACGGGCGCTTTACTGCGGGTATCCGAAGAGGGCACTCGCAATGATGCAGGAGAACCCGGAGCTGATCGAATCGCGAGACGCCGAGAACAAGGAAACGCCTCTTCACATCGCAGCCGACCGCGAGAACGTTGACCTCGTCCAATGGCTGTTGCAGCATGGTGCCGATCCGAACGCGAAGGCCTACAGCGATTTCACTCCGCTGCATCTGACAGAGAACGGCGAGATTGCTCGGATGCTGATTTGCGGGGGCGCCAACCTGGACCAACGAGACAGTTGGGGAAATACCCCGCTCCAAAAGGCGGCCCAGTTGGGGCACAAGGCGGTGATCGACGCCATCATCGAGTCCGGGCATCCCATCGACCTGCGCTCCGCGTTGTGGCTGAAGAAGCGGGACCGCGTGAAGGAGATACTGCGGCAGAACCCCCGCATCCCGCCGGAAGATGAGAACCGGGAGGATCTGTGGGGCGATACCACGCCGCTCGGCATCGCCGCAAGTCAGGGGGACATCGAGATCGTCAGGCTGCTTCTGGCTGCCGGTGCGAACGCCAATGCCACCACCTACCTGCCAAACCATTCAGCCAATTTGTCTCCGCTGGTCATGGCTGCTGTAGGAGGGCATACGGAGATCGTCAAGTTGCTGTGTGAGAAAGGCGCCAACTGCAACATCATCATCGAGCAGCGGTGGGACAAATTGAGTTTGCTCGATTGGGCCGAGAAGCACGGGAAGCCAGCGATCGTGAAGATTCTGAAGTCATACGGAGCAAAGCGATACGAGCAGATCGACAGGGATGAAGGAGCGCCGTGTCGGTGATTTGCAGGGTGAACGCTCGTAACGAACCGCTCATGACAAAGCCCCCAAGTGCTTGCCACTCAAGGGCTTACGTCATCTGTCGCCTGGCTGGTAGCTTTGCGTCTGGGAAGACGTGGCGCGCCCGGCAGGACTCGAACCTGCAACCTCTGGGTTCGAAGCCCATCACTCTGTCCAATTGAGCTACGGGCGCCTTCACAACCCATCCTGATTATAGCGCTCGATGCGCGGAAGTGCAACTCAAAAATCGGCCGGAAGTGGCCGGAAAACGGGCGGGGGCGGGCCAGAAATCAGCCAGTGGCGGGCCAGGAATCGGCCAGTGGCGGGCGAAAAATGCCTATAGGCAAGGGAAATGCGGAAATCAGAAAAAAATACGATTGTTTCGGTTTTTTTCCGAACTTTCCCGGTCGAGCTCCGTTAGTATCTATAGGGGCCGCATTTTGTTGCCCCGAATGCGGGCGATTCCGTCGAATGGACTGAATGGACGGAATGGACAGAATGGACACTGTGCCGCCTTCCTCGCCCAAGCCCCAAGCCCAAAGTCCCGCATTTCCGTTCACCCGCTCCGTTTTCCTTCCGAGATTTCATCGGTCTTGGCTTCACGGGAGGAGAATCATGCCGCAAAATGGCCCGCAAATCGAAGCGTTCGGCCGGCCTGGAATCCAGCCACGCTGGACCTCCAGCCACAAGGAGGGCGTTGGCACTGCATACCACACGTCCAGCCGCGTCTGGTTCACCCTCTCGCACGGCATCCTCAACGAAATCTACTACTCGACGATAGACAGCCCGCAGACGCGGGACATGGAGTTCCTGATCACCGACGGCGAGACCTTCTTCCACGAGGAGAAGCGCAACCTCGACCACGAGATCGAGTACATTGAGCCGGGCTCGCTGGGCTACCGGATCACAAACACGGACCTCGAGGGCCGCTACGTGCTGGTGAAGGAGATTATCGCGGATCCGCACCAGTCGTGCGTGCTGATTCGTGCGCGGCTGGATGCGGCTCCGGAATGGCGCGGCCGGCTGCAGGTGTACGCGCTGCTGGCGCCGCATCTCGGGAAGGGCGGGGCCGGCAACTCCGCCGAAGTCGCGACCGTCGCCGGCAACCGCATCATCGTCGCGTGGAAGGGGATGTTCCACCTGGCATTCGGGTGCAGCACGGGGTTCAGCAAGACGTCCTGCGGGTTCGTGGGTGCCAGCGACGGCTGGACCGACCTGAAGCGCGATCTGCGGCTCGACTGGACGTTCTCCCGCGCGACCGGCGGCAACATCGCCGTGATCGGGCAGGTCGACCTCTCGCGAAGCAACGAGTTCGTCATCGGCATCGGGTTCGGCGACAGCCGCCACGCCGCGGTCACCAAGCTGGTGCAGTCGCTGGCGATTCCGTTCGCCAGCCATCGCAGCAGATTCATCGAGCAGTGGCATCGGATCGGCGACAAGTTCATGAAGCTCGCCGACCATTCGACCGACGGCGGGCGGCTCTACTGCATCAGCCGGAGCCTGCTGCTGGCCCACGAAGATAAGACCTACGCGGGGGCCCTGGTCGCGTCGGCCAGCATTCCGTGGGGGCAGGCGAAGGGCGACGAGGACATCGGCGG
This sequence comes from Planctomycetota bacterium, assembly GCA_035528775.1. Lineage (GTDB taxonomy): Bacteria > Planctomycetota > PUPC01 > JABMSA01 > JABMSA01 > DATKYA01. The sequence goes on from DATKYA010000252.1 coordinate 4,108, forward strand.
CTATCACCTGGTGTGGACGCGCGACATGGTTCAGAGCGCGACCGGGCTGCTGGCGTGCGGCGACACGGTAACGCCGTTCCGCGCGCTCGTGTACCTGGCGGCGTCGCAGCGGCCGGACGGCGGATTCCCCCAGAATTTCTGGATCGACGGCGAGCCGTACTTCAACAGCATCCAGCTCGACGAGGTGGCATTCCCGATCATGCTCGCGTGGCGGTTGTGGAAGGCGGATGCGTTGCAGGATTTTGATCCCTGGCCGATGGTGGCGGGCGCGGCGCGGTTCCTGGTCGAGCACGGGCCTGTTACCGAGCAGGAGCGCTGGGAGGAGGCGAGCGGCTATTCGCCGTCGACGCTCGCGGCCACGATTGCGGCGCTGATCTGTGCGGCCGACTTCGCCCGCAGCCGCGGCGACGACGCGTGCGCCGATTTCCTCGAATCGCAGGCCGATTTCATGGAATCGCACGTGGAGCGCTGGACCGTGACCACCGAAGGCACGCTGCTCCTGGACGTACCGGAGCACTACATCCGCATCCGCCCCGTTGCGATCGATGACGTGCGCCCGGACGAGGATCCCAATCGCGGCGAGCTCGCGATCGCCGGCACACCCCCGGGCGAACGGTGGCTGTTCCCCGCGAAGGAAATCGTCGACGCCGGGTTCCTCGAGCTGGTGCGCTACGGCATTCGCGCGGCCGACGATCCGATCATTGTGAACTCGCTTCACGTGGTGGACGCGGTGCTGAAGGTGGACACGCCGTGCGGGCCGTGCTGGCGCCGTTACAATCACGATCGCTACGGCGAGCACGAGGACGGCTCGCCGTACGACGGCTCCGGGAAGGGAAGGGCGTGGCCGCTGCTGACGGG
>DATKYA010000253.1:0-14655 GCA_035528775.1 Planctomycetota bacterium
AGGTCGCCCAGTTCATCGATTTGTTCCCATCCAAACAGCTGCGGTTGTGGTATAATGGCCATAGGCGGTCTCCGTGCGATTGAAGGTGAAATGCTTCTACCTTATATATCGTGCGGAACCGCCTTTTTCTTTGGTGTGAAAATCGCCATTCCTGCCCGTAGAACCGCTGAAAACGGCCATTTCCCGGGGTACGAAGTTTTTTCGCCCGTCGTAAGTTGTTCCTGCTCAAGGAGTTACGTGCATCGCAAATGGCTCCAAGAGGAGGATGGAGTGGACGTAGTGGACGAAGTGGACACAGTGGACGAAGAGGGCGAAACAGGCTTGGTGTCTGCCGCTCGGCGGCTCAGCAGCTTTTACATGCAACAAATTACATCGGTGCACCGCATCCCGCCGCCGAAAAAGGCTTGATCGTCGCGGGCCGTTCTGATATAGTTTTTGCGGCTGGATTTTCGGGGCGAGCGCGGATCGCCCGAAGGGGGGCGACGGATGGCCCGCTGAGCGCGTGCTCCTGTTGTCATTTTCAAGAACGTGTGCCATCGCACCTTTTCGACGTAAGGCAGGAACAGTGAGATCGCACAGAATCGCTCGAACCGTGCTTCCGGCTGCGATGGTCGTATGCGCGGCTGTGCTGGCAGCGGGGGCGGAAACAGCAGCCCCCAAGACCGTGCCGCTCCCCCCCGGACTCTTCGATAACGTCGATCCCTCCGAAACAGTCAGGTACCTGTCGTCGATCCAGAGCCGGGTGGCCGGCAGCGCGGGCTGCGATGAGGCGGCGGACTTCATCCGCAAGCGGTTCGAGGAGATCGGACTGGCCGACGTGCAGGAGCACTCGTTCAGCATTCCCTCGCCCAACGAGCGGGGCGGCAGCCTGGAGATTCCCGGCGGCGCCTCGGTGCCCATTCATACCATGTGGCCCAACCTGGGGCGCGCACCGAAAACGATCTCCGAAGGCCTGCCAGGCCACCTCATCTACGCCGGCGCGGGCGACACCGCCTCCCTTGCCGGGCTTGACCTCGCCGACGCCGCGGCGCTGATGGACTTCAACTGCTCCACGCAATGGCTGAACGTGGCGCAGTTCGGCACCGCCGCCATCATCTTCATCGAGCCTGCCACGACCTTCCGCAAGGAAGCCGAAGACAAATTCCTGAACATCCCGGCATCGATCCCGCGCTACTATATCACACGCGAGAACCTGGCGACGATCCTCCGCAGCGTGCTCGGCAGGGAGGTGGAAGCATCCGGCCTGCCCGATGCCCTCGCCGCGCTTAACGAGCTGAGCAAGACGGAGGGGAAGACCGGTCAGTTCCGCAGGACCAGCGCGCTGGTGAAGGCGGACGTGTTGTGGGAGAACCGCGCGGCCCGCAACATCGTGGGCACGATCGTGGGCACGCACCCCGATCTGCGCAAGGAAACCGTGATCATCGAGTCGTTCTACGATTCGATCTCGGCGGTGCCGGCGTTGGCCCCGGGCGCGGAGTCGTCGTGCGGGATCGCCACGCTGCTGGAAGTGGCGGAGGCGCTCAAGGCCAACCCGCCGAAGCGCACCGTGCGGTTCCTCGCAACGTCCGGCCATTTCCAGGCGCTGGCGGGCATTCGGCAGTGGTGCCGCGACTACTACGTGTGGGAATCGCTGATGGCCGACTACAAGGTGGGGCAGGACAACCGCATCTTCGCCCCGCCGGCCGACGTGTGGCCCACTCCCGAGGAAATCGCCGCCCTGAAGCCCGGCGAGACGCAGCCCCCCTGGAAGCCCGAGCAGCATCCCGTCCTGTACGTCACGCTTGACCTCTCCAGCCTGTCGAAGCAGCTCGGCATCTTCTACAAGGGCCACTTCTACGATCTCGGCGGCTCCACCGACGAGACGATCTACCGTAAAAAATTCTCGGACATCGGTAACAACTGCATGAGCGTGGCAGGCGAGATCACGACTGCCGCCGGGGCGGACGCGTCGCTCGTGAGCTGCATCGACCCGATCCGCGGGCGCGACTGGCGGTCCTACGTGCTCGGCCAGATCGCACTCGACAACGAGGTGCCCCTGCTCTACGGCAAGGCCGAAATCGGCCTCGTCACCGTCAACGACAGCCGCCCGCTCGTCGATACTCCCCTCGATACGGTCGACCGCATGAACCTCGACGCCGTGCTCAGCCAGGCGAAGCTGGTGACGGGTCTGCTGTGGGACATCACGAACCGCAGCTTCGAGATTCCGCCGGCCGACGTGCTAGCCGCCGAGATGTTCCTCGGCGTGACTGCCGATTCGCTGATCAGCTTCCTGCCCGGCAGCCCGCTGCCCGATTCCCTGATCGTGACCTCCCTGAGCGCCCAGAAGACGATCATGGGCGTGCGCGGCAGCGCGATGACCATGACCGACCAGCAGGGGCAGGGCCTCGTGGTGGGAATGATCCACCGATGGCCGGGGCCGCTGTTCTTTGTCTGCAGGGTCGATCCTCGCGACGGCACCCTGGAGTACGTGGCCAAGCGCCAGGTCATCGGGGTGAAGAAGCCGTCGTTTACCGGCAAGGACTGGGCGGCGAACCGCGCGATCGACGCGAAGGTGCCGCTGTTCGAGTGCGCCGCCACGCTGATCTTCGACATCGTCGATCAGCTCAACTACCGGTCGCTGCCGGAAGACCAGGCCAAGGTGTTCGACGCGAACACGGACGCGGAGCCTCGCAACTTCGCGAAGTTTTTCGGATCGTCGTCGATCACGTCGTCGAACTCCGAGCCCTGCGGCGTGGTGTTCGTCGAGCGCGGCGAGGAGCGAATCAAGATCATCGCCTCCGCCGGAATCGTCGGCGCCAAGTACACCCTGCTGAACGCCACCGGCAGCGAGGATGCCGAGAAATCGACCGGCATCGGCTTCCCCGTCGAGAGCCGCGAGAACGTCATACCCATGACCACCTACCAAGCCGCCAAGGACATGTGGCTGCTGGACGAATACCGCCTGAAAACACTGCAGGCAACCGGCGTGCGGAACAAGCGCGCGCAGACGCTGCACGACGATCTGGCCAGGAAGCGGCTCGACGAGGCTCAAATCGCCCTGGAAGCCAAGGACTACACCGCTTTCCTCAATGCTGCCCGCGAAGCCTGGGCGTTCGAGGCGCGGGCATACCCCAACGTTCAGGGCACGTCCGACGACGTCATCAAGGGCCTCATCTTCTATCTAGCCGTCCTGCTGCCGTTCGCCGTCTTCGCCGAGCGACTGGTCTTCGCGTTTGCCGACGTTCGCAAGCGGCTGCTCGCCATCGCCGTGCTGTTCGGCCTGATCTACGTGATCCTCAGCCGCGTTCACCCAGGCTTCCAGCTCTCGACGAACCCGGTGATCATCCTGGCCGGGTTCTTCATGCTGGTGCTGGGGCTGGTAACGATCGGGCTGCTGCTGGGAAAGTTCAACACGCAGATGGCCCTGATGCGGGAGAAGTCGGGCACGTGGCACCGGACCGACGTTGCCCGCGGGTCGGCCGCCGGTGCCGCGTTCATGCTGGGGATCTCCAACCTCCGCCGCCGCAAGGTTCGCACCGCACTCACCTGCCTCACGCTCGTGCTGCTCACGTTTACCGTGCTGTCGTTCACGTCGTTCGAGACGAATGTGGCCCCCAACGTGGTACCAACCGATTACGACATGTCGTACAAGGGGGTGCTGATCAGGCGGCGGGACTGGTCGCCGCTGGAGGCCTACGCCGCCAACACACTGCGCGACTATTTCCGCGCGCGCGAGGGAGCGGTCGTGGTGGAGCGCTCCTGGTACAGCGCCGCAAACAATAACGAATACATGCAGCTCGACGTCGCCCGGGCTGACACGGCTGCCGCGACCCTCCAATGCAGAGGACTGCTTGGTCTGGATCCCCAGGAAACCAAACTGATCCCGTGGACGAACTACGCCGCCTACGGCGACTTCCTGAACCCCCGGCAGCCTGGCTATCCAAACGTCTGCATCATATCGAGAGACATGGCTGAGGGCGGAGCGGAGAACAGCCGGATGGCCGGGAGGATTCTGTGCCGGCTTCTGGGCGATTTCACATCATCGTGGGGTACGGTAATCGGGAGCATTCCCGGGTGCGATCGTTCGGCCCGGGCCTCCGCCGTCATTGCCGGCGTACAGCGGGTGTTCGACAACACAGCATCATGGAACACGGTGCTCGCGAACAGCTCCGGAACAAGCATTGGCTTGAGGATGAGTGAAGACAGCTACAAAGGCACAACAGTTCGCATCCTCGGCAAGGAATTGCGTGTCGTCGGTGTCTTCGATCCGTCGAGGTTCCGGGAAACCCGCGATCTCGACTACGAGGAGCTCACGCCGGTCGACTACCAGGCCCAGGCCGCCATGGAATTGAGCAAGGGCAAGAGCCAGCAGACCGGCGGCGTGCAGGTCACCGATACCGGCGAGCTTCGCATGCAGCCTGAGGAAAAACCGCCCGACCTGTATCAGCACATCGATCCGTCGGCCATCGTCATCGTGCCAAACTCGTTCCTGCAGAAGTTCAACACCACCACGGTCCGCTCGATCGCGGTGGGGCTGCCCACGCTGGAAGAGGCCGAGATCGTCATGCTGCTGAAGGAATACGTGCCGCGGTCGCGGCTGATCCTCTTTGCGGGCATCGGCGACGCCGTGCGGCTGTTCAGCTCGCGCGACACCTTGAGTGCGAAGGGCATGCAGGCGCTGTTTCTGCCCATCGCCATCGCGGCCCTGATCGTGTTCAACACCATGCTCGGATCGGTTTACGAGCGAATCCGCGAGATCGCGGTGTACACGTCGTGCGGGCTTGCCCCGGTGCACGTGGCCGCGCTGTTCCTGGCCGAATCCAGCGTGTTTGCCACCATGGGCGCGGTGATCGGCTACCTGCTCGGGCAAGGGGTGGCGAAGATCATCACCGTCACCGGCAGGCTCGAAGGCATCAACCTCAACTACTCGTCGGTGAGCGCCGTCTACACGATCCTGCTCGTCGTGGTCGTGGTGTTGCTGTCGACGCTGTATCCCGCCCGCAAGGCCGTGCAGCTCTCGGTGCCGGACGAGACGAAGAAGATGAAGCTGCCCAAGCCGAAGGGCGACGTGTGGGAGTTCGACTTCCCCTTCACCGTCAGCTCCGTTGAGGCGCTGGGGCTGAGCGCGTTCCTGTACGACTACTTCGCGTCGCACGACGAAGACTCCGGCGGGGTGTTCCAGGCCGACAGTTTTTCGCTCACGGAAACCACCACGCCCGACGGCCCCCGCTACACACTCGAAAGCTCCGTCTGGGTCGAGCCGATGGACATGGGCATCAGCCAGAAGGTGGTGCTGGAAACGTTGCCCCCCGCACCGAACGACCCCATCTGCACCATCAAGTTCACCATCCATCGCCTGTCGGGCGAGGTGGAAACGTGGCGGCGGATGAACCTCGGATTCCTCAAGGCGATCCGCAAGCAGATGCTCATTTGGCGGCTCGTCGATGGCGAGCACAAGGTGCAGTACGATACTGACGGCAAGAAACTTCTGGGCAAATCGGTAGAAGTGTAACCAGATGACCACACTGAACGAATACCAGCAATACCGCCGGGACGAGGACGTCCCCAAGACCTACGAAGAGGGCTTCGGCTGGAAGGCCATCATCGGCGGGCTGTTCGTGGGTTTCCTGCTGGTCCCCGGCGGAATGTTCCTCGACCTGATGGTCGGCCCCGGCGGCTACGGCCAGGCGGTGAACTGGGTGACGATCATCCTGTTCATCGAGATCGCCAAGCGGTGCCGCACCACGCTCAGCAAGCAGGAAACGTACATCCTGTGGTCGGTTGCGGGCGGCGTGCTGTTCATGTCGATCGGGCAGTACTTCACGAGCTTCATCTGGAACCAGTACCTGGTGCAGTCGTCGTTCGCGGCGAAGTTCGACATCGCGCACCGCATCCCGATCTGGGTAGCCCCGCCCCCGGGCTCGGAGGCCTACGCCCAGCGCTCGCTGCTTCACAGCGACTGGTGGCCGCAGCTCATGTTGATGGCCATCTACATCGTCTGGAGCCAGCTCAACATGTATTCGCTGGGCTACGCGCTGTTCCGGATCACGTCAGACGTTGAGCGGCTGCCCTTCCCGATGGCTCCGATCACGGCCCAGGGCGTGACGGCCCTCGCCGAGTCGGACAAGGAAACGTGGCGCTGGCGCGTTTTCACCATCGGGTCGATCATCGGCATTGCATTCGGAACCATCTACATCGCAGTTCCCACCATCACCGGCGTTGTGTTCAACAGCCCGATCAGCCTCATTCCGATCCCGTTCATCGATCTGACGCAGAACTTCCAAGACATCCTCCCGGCCGTTCCGTTGGCGCTGGGCACAGATCTGTCGCTGATCTTCGTGGGGTTCGTGGTGCCCTTCTGGGCGGTGGTGGGCGGAGCGATCGGCGGCACGCTCGGCCAGCTCGTCGTCAACCCGATCCTCTACAACGCCGGCGTGCTGAAAACATGGACCCGCGGCAGCACCGTCATCGAAACCGGCATTGCCAATAACACCGATTTCTGGCTGAGCTGGGGAATCGGCACCGGCGTGGGCGTCGCGCTTATCGGCTTCTACAACGCCATCCGCGGCATCATGCGCAGCGGAGGGTTCGCGAAGTTCAGCAAACTCAAGACCCCCGCCGGCAGGGGCGACATCCCGGTGCTGTTGGCAATCCTCTTCTACGTCGTCTCCACGTCCGGCACCATCATGCTGTGCCACGCGCTCGTCCCCAAATTCCCCGTCTGGATTCTCCTCTTCTTCGGATTCGTCTACACGCCGCTGATGTCTTACGTGTCGGCGCGAATGGTCGGCCTCACCGGGGCGACCGTTGGCTTCCCCTACGTGAAGGAAGCAAGCTTCGTCCTGAGCGGCTACAAGGGGATCGATATCTGGTGGGCACCCATCCCGCTGGGCGACTTCGGCGGCGGCACCCAGAGTTGGCGCCAGATGGAGCTGACCGGCACCAAGTTCACCAGCATCATCAAGGCCCACATTTTCATCGTGCCCGTGGCGATCGTCTCCAGCCTGTTCTTCTGGTCGTTCATCTGGAAGATGGGCGAGATTCCCTCCGCCACGTATCCCTACGCAACGAAGTTCTGGCCCATGCGTGCATTCTGGCAATGTTTCTGGGCCACCGCCACCACCACCGGGAACGAATACTTCCTCAGCACGATCAAGCAGATCCCCGTGCTGTGCGGCGGGGCGTTCGCACTGATCGTCTACACGGTGCTGTCGATCCTGGGGCTGCCCACGCTGCTTCTTTATGGGATCATCGGCGGCCTGCAGGTGGACCCGATGAACGCGATCCCGATGCTCGCCGCCGCGCTGGTGGGGCGGTTCTATTTTGCGAGGCGGTTCGGCGCCGAAAACTGGCGCCGCTACACGCCCATCCTTGCAGCCGGCTACTTCTGCGGCTACGGCCTCATCGGCATGGTCTCGATCGCCGTGAGCCTGATATCGAAGGCCGTCTCGCAGATGCCGTTTTAGAAGTTGGGGGTTGGCAGTTGACAGTTGACGGTCGGAGTAACCCGTGCAAGAAGAAGCCAAGCCGTATTCAACGCTGATCAAGGTCCTCTACTCCCTCATGGCCCTGTGGCTGCTGGGGGCTGGCATCTACATCGGCAGCGAGATGGTCGAGCAGCACTCCATCTTCAGCGACCTCAACGGCGTCCGGGCCGGCGGCGACGCCTGCCAGAAAGCCAGGGAATCGCTGCTCAATCGCGGCGGCAAGATTTCACTCCCCTACATTCTCCAGGAAATCCAGCAAGACCCGAACCAGAGCAATCTGTGCCGAACGGCCGGCGCCCTGCTGATGGCCGGCGGAGCACGCCGCGCACCACTCGGCGAGAACGAGAAGGCCGCCGTCCGCAAACTCGTCACCACCGCCCGCACGGCTCTCGCCGACCGCCTCGAGGGCCGCGGCGTCTCCTTCAACCCGGCCGAGCAGCGCTTCCTCGAGCAATTCATCGCCATCCTCGATCAGGCCGAATTCCGGAAGCTCGACAAGGCCCCCGCGATCAGCATCTTCCGCAAGATCGCCGACACCGCCGAGCCCGGCTCACCCGACGAGATCGTCTACTTCCGAGCCAATATCGACAAGCTCCTTGAGCGAATCGACCTGTGCATCACCGGTACCACGATGCAAGTCACCCCGGCCGAGACGGCGCTGTTCGATGACGTCGCCCAGTACTGCACAGAGCTTCTGCTTGCTTCCTCGCCGGCTGAGAAGGCGCCGGGGGAGCAGGCATCGGAGGAGCAGCCTCCTGCCGCCGATGCCGCCGCACAGCCGGAGCCGACCGTCAAGGAAGAATCCCTGAAAGACGTGTTCCTCGCCGTCGCCGGCCTTAGCAAGATGTCCGGCGCCATCAGCCCCGTCGCCGAGCCTAAGCAGGCCAAGGCACTCGGCCGAATGCTGAAGGACGGCACGGCGCCGAAATCGCTCCCGGTCGAGAAGCTCGCCGCCTGGCTCGCACTCAAGCCCCGGGACGACTTCGAGCTCCCGAAAGGGATAGCCACCGCCGACAAGCTCGTGGAGTGGCTCCAGGAACAGAAGGAGAAGACACACAACGATTTCACCGCCGATGAGAAGGTGCAAATGCTTCAGGCCGCCGGCGACCTCCTCGCACAGTACGAGGCGCAGCGCAGCCGCCTGTCCGACGTCGCCCTCAAGCTGGTCCAGCAGATGAAGCAGAACGGCCGGTTCGCCAGCTATCCCGACGTCGATGACCCCGAGCGCCGTCAGAAGGCCGGCGTGTTCAGCGTCATCTCGGACCTGTGGAAGAAGACCGACGACCGCGTCATGATCCTCGATATGGTCGGCATCTGCGCCACTCGCAATCAGCACGTGCGGGAAAACATGGAGAAGGCTTTCGTCGCCATCGGCGGCCCTGCCGCACCGAATCTCGTCCGCATCATCCAGCGCGACAAGATCGACGAAGCCCTCGCCGCCAAGACGGACTACCGCACCAAGCACGAGCGCCTGCGCGAGCTCAACGAAGACAACAAGACCGTCCGAATCTCCTGCATCAAGGCCCTCGGGCAGATCGGCGGCTCCCTCGCCGAAAAAGCCTTCGGCCCGCTCCTCGACGACAAGGACCCGGACATCGTCGCAGCCGCACGCCTGGCCGCTGGCAGCATTCGGATGAAGGATGAACGATGAATGACACACTCCTCTTCGTGTTTCCTTCGTCTCTTCGTGACTTCGTGTCGAAAACACACAGCAGATGAGCGGGTGATTTGACACGAAGGCACGAAGGAAGATGAAAGGATGATGCGATTATTAGAAGCTTCTTCCGTTCATCCGTCACCGTTCATCCTTCATTCTTCATCGTTCATCGTTCATCATTCATTCTGTATAATGTACTTCATCCAATGAAACCGATCCGCCTCATCTTTCTCAGCTTCATCACCGTAGCCGGCCTGTTCTGCATCATCACGGTAGCCGCGTTGCTGATGCTGCGCGAAACCGTCCTCGTCATCCGTGTTGACGGCCCCGCCCCGCCCGATGCCCAGATGGAACGGATCGCGTGGATCCTCGGCGAGCGGATCACCGCCTTCGGCGATGCCGCCGGCCTCCGATCCGGGAAGGTGGAGCGGCGTGGGCCCGAATTCGTCGTCACGCTCCGCGGCTACGATGATCTCTCGGCCTTCGGTGAGGTCCTCCTCAAGAAGGGCTTGATCGAGCTTTACCTCGCGGCCGACGATCAGGCCGAATCCATCGCGAAAACCGGCGCCGTGCCCGAGGGCCTCCGATCCTGCGTGATCGTCCACGAGTACCTCCGGCTCGGCAGCGAGGAGACCGAGAAGAAGGAGGAATCCATCATCCTGCCGTTGCAGCCCGAGATGGCCGTATCCCGGCTCAAGTCTGTGCGATTCGACCGTTCCGGCATGGCACGCCGGCCCGTCATCACCATGGAGTTCGACCCCGCCGCCGCCGCCCGCTTCGCCCAGGTCACCCGTGCCAACGTCGGTCGCCGCCTCGCCCTCATGATAGACGGCGAAGTCTTCACGGCACCTACCATCGAGGCCGAGATCCCCGGCGGCAGCGTCCAGATTCAGAACATCGTCAACGCCCGCCAGGCCCGCCGCTTGTATGAGCTGCTGCGGATCGGCGCACTCACGACGCCGCTGAAGCTGGCGAGCACGCAGGCGGAGTGAGGGAGGAGGAGAAGAATGACGGAACAGGGATGAATGGGATGAATTGGATTCAGGAAGGAAAGAAGGAGGAAACGAAGGGCGGACCCCGTCCGCCCCTACGCGCATGCCGTAAACATGTAGGGGCACACGGCGTGTGCCCAGTGGGAGGAAGAGGGAACAGGGAACAAGGAATCAGGGAGGGGAACTGCACCGCCATTCCGATTTCTATTCAGCCGTCTTGATCCACGCCCTCAGGACCTCCGCCACGCTCCAAGCCTGTGCGATACAGCCGCGCGGGGTGAATGGCGGTTCGGCGTCGAATACCTCGCTGATCTGCCCGATGCACGCTTCGGTGAGATGCGGTGCGAAGCCTTCGAGGCACTTGCGGGCGCCGGCGAAGTCCCCGGGATGCGTGACCAGCCAGGCGTCTACGAACGGCCCGATCAGCCACGCCCACACCGTGCCCTGGTGGTAGGCGGCGTCGCGGGCACGGACGTCCCCATAGTAGCGCGCCTTGTAGTCGGGGTGGCCCGGGGCCAGCGACCGCAAGCCCACCGGCGTGAACAGCGCCCGGCGGACCACGTCGACCACCGCTTTCCATTTGGATTCGTCCAGGATGGGGTTGGGGAGGGAGACGGCGAGAATCTGGTTTGGCCGCAGTGACGAATCGTCGCCCTGCTCGCCGTCCACGACGTCGTACAGGTAGCCGCCCTGCTCGTACCAGAAGCGGCGGTTGAACGATTCGCGGGCGCCCTCGGCGCAGTCGGCGTATGGCCGGGCGGCTTCCCTGCCGTGCTCGTCGCCCATCCACCGTTCCATCAAGCGCAGCGCATTGTACCAGAGGGCGTTGATCTCAACGGCCTTGCCGCGGCGCGGCGTGACTACCCAGTCGCCCACCTTCGCGTCCATCCACGTGAGCTGGTAGCCTTCCTGGCCCTGGGTGAGGAGGCCGTCGCGCGGGTCGACGCCGATCCCGAACCGCGTACCCCGGAGGTGCCGGTCGACCACGTCCACGAGTTTCGGGAGCAGCGTCTGGAGCGTCTGGCGGTCGCCCGTGGCGTTCAGGTAGCGGTCGATCGCGTGGAAATACCAGAGCGTGGCGTCGGCGGTGTTGTACCTGGCTTCCTGTTCGCCCTCGGGAAACATGTTGGGGATGAGACCGTCGCGGATGTAGTAGCTGAAGGTGCGGAGGATGTAGTTTGCTTCGCGGTGGCGGCCCGTGGCGAGGGTGAAGCCCTCCAGGCTGATCATGGTGTCGCGCCCCCAATCGGTGAACCAGTAGTATCCGGCGATCACGGAGCGGACTTCGTCGCCGGCGGCGCGGGCGCGGGCGTCGGCCCGGCGCAACTGCGGCGTAATGATGAACTGGTCGGCCGCGAGCACAAGCTCGCCGGCGGGGCCGGACCGCGCGGCCGGATGGGCGATCGAGAGCAGCCGGCGCCGCCGCTCGTGCTCGTCCTTGAACGCTTCGTCAGGCTCCAAGGCCATGACGGAGGGCCAGTCTTCGGTGGATGCCACGAGCGTGGCCGATTCGCCGGGCTCCACGTCGCACCGGAAATAGCCGGGCGACCAGAGGATTCCTTCGGATTCGTAGCCGCGGTGCTTCTCGCCGCGAAAGAAGGTCTCGCGGACGCGCCCTTGGTCGAATACCATTGCCGGGTTCACCGCGTGGAGGTAGAGCCTGAGCGGCGGAAACCACGAGTCGCCCCGAATCTCGTAACGCCCGGACTCGATGGTGACGGTGTACGCGCTGCGGATGGGCAGGCTGACCGCGTGGTCGTGGGCGCGGAAATGCATCGACGGCCGCAGGCGCAACCTGATCGCGTGCGGCCCGCGTGCCAGTCGATAGCTCACGTGGACCGTGTTCTGCAGGTGCGTCATCACGAGGCGCTTCTCGACCGTATAGTCGTCGAAGTTGTAGACCCACACGGGCAGGCCGGACTCGAGGCGGAATTCGGCGAGGAGGCTTGCTCCATAGAGCTCGAATTCCCCTTCGGCGCTCTCCTCGCCCCCGAACCGCACCACGCGGCCGCCCCGGAACCGGGCCTCCTCAGCCACGTGCGAAAGCATGACCACCCGCCCGAGCGGATTAGGCAGCGCCGCGATCAGCAGCCCGTGATACCGCCGCGTACAGGCGCCCGATACCGTCCCCGACGCGTACCCGCCGATGCCGTTGGTGACCAGCCACTCGCGCTCCAGGAGTGCTTCGGTCTTCGCGGCATCTTCGGCGTCGGGCTTTTCCCACGGCAGCGTGTTAACGATCAGCTCGTGCATTATCACCTCGTGATTCGGTCCTTGGCGCGAGCACCACGGCGGCGTGGCCGGGGATGCGCCAGTTGTCGTCGGTATCCAGCGGCGCGGTGCCGCTGCCGCCGTAGCGGGGATGCTCGCTGGACCACAGGATCTCCCACGGCGCGTCCGATGGCGGAGCCAGCAGCGGTTCGGGCGCGGGATCATAGTGCAGGTCCCGCCCCATGTTCACCACCAGCAGCCGGTCGTCGCAGTTCTCGCTGAAGAACCGCAGCACGAATGCTTCGTGAGCCAGCACCGCGCCGTGAAGGCGGTCGGATCGCTGCGAGCTGAAGACGGGGTCGCGCCGCCGCAACGCCAGCAGATCGCGGTGAAGCGCGTAGGCATGACGGTGCCGCTGGCGCTCGGCGAGGTTGAGCACGCACATCCGAAAAGTTGCCGGGTCGGCAGGGTCGCGCAGGTAGCCCTGGATATCCGGCGCCACCAGGCTGCGGAACTGCCTGAGGAACGACATCCTGCCCTTGCGAACCGATCGCGCGAGCTCGATGGACGTGTCGGCGAAAAACAGGAACGGGGTGGACGCTGCAAATTCCTGCCCCTGGAAGAGCATCGGCGTGCCCGGCGCCAGCAGCAGGAGCGCCGTCATTGCACGGAAGCGCCCGTTGCTGGTCAGACCGTGGCAGCGGATGCCGTAGGCGGAGTTCGACGTCTGGTCGTGGTTCTGGAGGCAGTTGATGAACGCGTGGGCCGGGATGCCGAACGCTGGCGTGCCCCGGCGCTGCTTCTGCCACGTGTAGCGCTGTCCCTGGTACAGGAATCCCCACTTGACGGCCGAGATCAGCTCCTGGGCGTCGCCCCGGTACTCCTGGTAGTATGCCTCCGCGCGGCCGGTGAGCGCCACCATCGCACTGTGGTGGAAATCATCGTTCCATAGTGCGTCCAGCCCGCAGCCTCCTTGCTCGGCGGGCCGGATGAGGCGAACGTCCTGCCGTTCGTTTTCCGCAACGAGTACGATGGACCGCGGCGATGCCGCCTGCCGCGCCGCCCGCGCCACCTCGGCCAGGATGTGCTCGCGCGACACGTCGTAGATTGCCTGCGTCGCGTCGAACCGCAGGCCGTCCAGGTGGTACTCGCTGATCCAGTGCCGGGCGTTTGCCACGTAGAACTCACGCACCGGCCCGCTGCCGGGCCCGTCGAAGTTGTTTGCCTCCGTCCACTCGTTCTGGTAGCGAGTCGTGAAATAGTCTTCCGAAAACTCTCGGAGGTAGTTGCCGACCGGCCCGAAATGATTGTAGACGACGTCGAGGATCACGCCCAGTTTCAGCGAGTGCGCCCGATCCACGAAGCGGCGAAAACCGTCGGGCGGGCCGTACAGGCGTGTGGGGGCAAACAGGTTCACGCCGTCGTAGCCCCACCCGAATGACCCGGGGAAGTCAGCGATCGGCATCACCTCCACCAGCGTAATGCCGAGGTCAGCCAATTCGGGCAGTTGTCGTTCTGCCGCTTCCCACGTGCCTTGCGGCGTGAAGGTGCCCACGTGCATCTCGTAGATGATTTGGCCCTTGATCCTCACCCCCGGCCAGCCGGCGTCCGTCCACTCGAATCGAGCTGGATCGATCACGCACGATGGCCCTTCCGGGCCGTCAGGCTGCGAGCGGGAGGCAGGGTCGGGATAAAGGAAATCGCGGTCGTCGGGCTGGAAGCTGTAGAGCGTGCCGTGCCCGGCCTGCGGCTCGGTGCCGGTGAAGTAGCCGTCGCCTTCGGCTCGAAGCGCGCGCGATGCCAGATGGCTGCTGAGGGGATTCTCGAAGACAACCCTCACCCCGCTGCATCGCGGCGCCCACACACGGAAGTGCACACCGCCCTCGGGCAACACTTCCGCCCCTACGGGCAGCCGTCGAACCTGCAAGGCCGTTTCCATCCGCCCTCCCGCGCAAATCGCGCAACGCAACACATAAGGAGTTTTCGGAAGAACGCGGAAGGTGGTGCGCGGTTTTACGGATGGTGGCGGCGGGAGCAACCGATCGAGTTACGGTGTGCCCGCACCAGTCACTTGGTCGCCTGGGCATCCTTGCCGTTGCCCTGCTCGAGTTTGCCTGCCAACGCGGAGAGAAGCTCTCGAATGTCGCTGTCCTTCTCCACCCGCTTCAGTTCCTTGAGTTTCGCTTCCAGCTCACTCCGTGCATCCTGATCCAGATGGTCCAGGATCGCAGGAGCCTCGCGAACAAGGTACTTCGCCAATATGAGCCGCTGGGAATCGGAGCGCGGACCTGCCGGAAAAGCTCGACGATACTGTCTTCGCTGGCGAGGT
>DATKYA010000254.1:0-3768 GCA_035528775.1 Planctomycetota bacterium
TCACATCCTCTCCAGCGCCGCCGACCACTGGTTGTATTCATCAAACTTGTCGAATCCCTTGAACGCGGGGCCGGAGATCTCGCCGGCCAGGAAGCGGCGCGTGCGCTCGGTTGCCAGGACGTTGCGAGCGCGCGAGAGGACGTCGCCCAGGAACAGCCGGAAGTTGACCGTGCTGGACGTCTGCAGCCGCGGGCCGAGGTAGTCGTAATAGAAGCGGTTCGAGAAGACCCGGAAGTGCGCGGCGAACTGCGGGTCGCGGATGTAGCCGATGAAGATGTCGAGGCAGTCGTGTGTCTCGGTTACCTCGCGTTCTTCGTGCTTGATGGGCTGATAATGTGTGTAGCCGGTTGGCATGGCCGGCCAGATGAATCCCTGCATGGCGACATCGTGAATCACGTCCGGGAGGGTGGCGTCGCGGGATACGCGCTGGATGGTCTTCCCGATCACCTTTCCGTAGCCGATCATCGCGATGTCGTCCCACGTGAGGTGCATCGGCTGCGCGCTCACCGGCTGGATCACGAAGGCGTCGTCGAGGCAGTCGGCGTTGCTCAGCCACCGGGCTTTGCCCAGCTCGATCAGGCACTGCATCGGCACCACCTTCGACAGGATGCCGTTGTTCTCGAGGATGATCTTGAGCGTCTCGGCCTGCTGCCGCGAAAGGCAGGTGTCGAACACGTAGTGGCGGTTGCGGGCCTGCTGGATGGCATCGATGCGATTGATGCTGCGCACCTGCAGGATGGCGTCGGCCAGCGTCTGGAAGAACGGCGGCCGGTCTTCCGCGTTGATCACGGCGTATGAGGTGTCAGTGTCCATTTTCGCAGGATCCTGGGATCAATGGACCAAGTGGACGTAGTGGACCAAGTGGACGGCGCATCATCCTGTCTTCCGATCCTCCTGTCTTCCCGTCTTGCCATGGAATCGGGCGGGTGCGTTCAGAGGCTGTGTCCGCCGCCGCCCGCCCGGTTTCATGAAATGGTCATCGCTGGTTATTCGACCGGTGCGGGCAGCGTCTTGCCGGCGGCCGATGATTTCTCGGCGGTTTCGATCACCGCGATCACGCGGCGGCCCTGCTCTGCCGTCACCGCGAGCGGATCGCCGCACATCAGGTGGTCGGCCACGTTGCGCCAGTATTCCTTCCACTGGCCTTCGCGGTACTTCACTTCCATCTCGGCGGGCACGCCTTCAACTTCGGTGAAGACCTTGAACGAGCCACCCCAACTGTCGGTGAGGGCGCCCTTGGTGCCGAGGATGCGGAATCGCGGCTTCGGAGCGCGGGCAATGCTCGACTGCTGGATGTCGGCCGTCCGCCCGCCCTCGAACCTGATGATCGCCTGGCAGTGGTCTTCGTTGGTCACGCCGAACCAGACGCGCTTGTGGAAGAACCCGGTGATGCTCTCCATCTTGTAGGGCATGAGGTTGAGCACCCAGTCGACGAAGTGCGCGCCCCAGTCGTAGAACGCGCCGCCGGAGATCTGCTTGTCGGCCCGCCACCACGTGCCGGGATGCCCATAGCCGCCAAAGTAGGCCTCGAGGTGGAACGGCTCGCCGATGATCCCCTTCTGCACCACGTCGCGGATGGTCATGAAGTCGCCGTCCCACCGGCGGTTGTGGAAGACGCTCAGCATCACGTTCGCCTTCTTTGCTGCCTCGATCATAGCCGTCGCTTCGGCCACGGTGATGCAGAACGGTTTCTCCGTCACCACGTGCTTGCCGGCCTTCAGGCACTTCAGTGCGAGCGGGGCGTGCGTGTTGTGCGGCGTAATCACCACCACCAGGTCCACGTCGGGGTCGGCCGCGAGCTTGTCGGGATCGTCGTAGGTCTTGATGCCGGGCCAATCCTTCTCGGCCTCGATCAGGCGGTTCTTGTCGAGATCGCAGATGGCCACGTAGTCCATGCCGGCTTCCTTGATCTGCTGGCCGTGCATCTTGCCCATGTTGAAGGCGCCGCCGTAACCGATGGCGGCGCAGCACACGGGCTTCTTCTCCTGGGCGCCCGCCAGCCAGTTGAGGCCGCGCACGCACAGCTTCTGGAATTCCGGGTGGGCGAACGCCCGCCGGTCGTGCCCCAGGGCCAGGTAGACCACCTTGCCCTTCCCGTAATCCTTCGTGTAGGCCATGGGCTGCTTCTTGCCCTGCCAGAACGCGCTCATCAGCACGTTCTTGCCGTCGTCGACCTGGTCAAGGATGTAGAGCTCGTCGACGATCTTGAACGGCCCGAACCGCTTCGTCAGCATGTGGTCCTTGCTGTCGACGTTGACGCCGAACTCCTGGCATGGGCCATGCGTGGCGAACTTGCCGCCAACCATCTCGATGTATTTCGTGTTCTCGACGAACGAATCCGCCGCGCAGTGGATGCCGAGGAATCCGCCGCCGTTCTTCACGAACGACGTCAGCCCCTGCTCCTCCTTCGCGGTCAGTTTTCCGCCCTGGGTGTACATGACCACGTGGTCGAAGGTCTTCAGCTCGGGCGAGCCGAGGATCTTCCGCTCCTGCGTGATCGTGACCTCGGCCTTGCCCGCGGTCTGCAGCAACTCGCCCAGCACGCGGCCGCACTCGTTGAAATCGTGCCAGCCGCCGCCGGTCACCAGCAACACTTTAGCCATACAGAATCTCCGTTGTCCGGTTAGGTCGCCGGCAAACGCGCCGGCGTCTGATGCTGCATATTGTACACTCGGCCCACCGCATTTCAAGGTGGTAGGCAATCGGAAGCTGAATCCCCCCTTGCGTCATCCCCCTCAAGCGATACAATGAGGTAGTATCGCAGGACGTTTGCACACGGAGTGCCAAGGAGGAAACGCAATGAAGCCCGCCATCATCCATCTGTCTGAACGCTTTCATCTGCTGGCAATTGCCATTCTCATGCTGGGATCATGTGCTCCCGCACGGAAAGCCGATCAGGTCAAACCCCCTGTCTTGCGCGACGTGATGTGGCAGTTGCTGCCGGCGAACGTTCGAGGCGTGTATGTCGGGCCTGATGGCCGAACGTGGTGGATTCTCCATGACAGCCGCATGGATGATAGCCGTCGACAGGATGAGGTTACCCTCGCCGAAGTGAAGTCAGAAATTGAGGCCCAGTTCGACGCAGAGGAGCCGGTCATACGCGGTTCGTGGAACACTCGGATTGTGCTGTTCGAGCCGGGCGGTCGCGTGTGGTTTTACGTGTTTGGATACAGCACGCTTATCGGTTTCGACGGCAAGGAGTGGATCGAGCAGCCTATGGATGAAGACGAGCAGTTTCTGGTTGGCCCTCCAAATCACGGTCCTGAATACGAGGATGGGCCGTTCGGTTGCGTGAGCAATGGCCACGCATTCTTTCTTACTACGCGGCACGTCTATGTGTGGGGCATCGAGAATAAGCAGATGACCAGCCAACTGCTACCGGCAGAGCTCGAGATTGGCTGTTTTCTTTATGATCAACTGTTGCCGGAAACTGATGGTGAAGGAGTTCTTGTGTATGGCCAGCAGGAAGCCAACGATGCGATGATGAAACAGTTCCTCCTGCACTGGAGGGAGGAGACGGGCTGGCGGGAGGTGGAACTTGATGAACTGCCCGCCAATCACGAATACGTCATGATGCCCGGGATCTTCAATGGGAAGCCGGGAGCCTGGTTTTCCGACAACGACGATCTCCGATTCCTTCAGCTTGACGGAGGCGCCATCATTCAGCAATCGTATGCAGTAGGGGATATCGAGTTCGACGCACACCACGCTCGTCTGCTCTACAGCGATTTGGATGGTTGCATTTACGTCGGGAGCAAAGGAATGAGG
>DATKYA010000255.1:0-4382 GCA_035528775.1 Planctomycetota bacterium
GAAGGCGCGCAGTGTTTGCAGGCCGCTGGCGTGGACGCGCCATTCTCCCACGTCGCGGATGTCCTGCTGTTCGCAGAAATCGATGTAGTCGCGCACAATGGGGTTTTTGCGCCGCTCCTCAACGGGCATTCGCCATATCCGAACGTACTGCACGGACAGTGCGGCCGTCTTGACGCGCGTCGACAGGACCGTATCGTCCTTGACCAGTTCCCTGGCTCGCTCGAACAGGCTGATCGCCTTGTCGAGCATTTCGTTGCTGAAGTATTTCGGGGCGTCGGGCACTGCATATTCCTGCCACGTGCGGCCTGCGATCTGTTCGCCCGCAGCCGGTTCGACATTGGGCGGAACCTTGGCAGTCGCCAGCGGATCGTCGCCATCAGCGGAAGGCAGCGGTCCGAGCACCAGCCAGTTGCCGATGGGCGGCAGGCCGGCAACTCGGAAGGCGATGGTCCATTCCGGGCATCGCCGGGCGGCCTGGATCAGCACGCGATTCGTGCCGGCCCGCAGCGGCACGTCAGCCGCCGTGTCGAACCTGTTGCTCATCTTCATCTCATCCTGCAGGTCGCGGTGGCCGGAGAAGGTGTAGACCTGCGAGCCGTTCAGCCACACCTTCACGTCGCCGGTGCTCGCGACGGTGATGCTGGTGGTGCGGGCGTCGGGCGAGTCGAACGCTGCATACGCAAATGCCGATGCCGCATCGCCGGAGCCGGGGAGGATGCGGTCGAGCGTGAGCGTTGAGCCCGGCATCGGGAGGCGCAGGGGGTTGTTCTTGATGCCCAGGTGGATCGGCGGATTGTCCACGCTGTTCTGGAGCATTGTGACGTACTCGCGGATCGGCCCGGCGGCGGGGCCATAGTAGCCGGCGAGGAACTCGTCGATGAGCTTGTCCGTATCCAGCGATGGATCCCACATCAGTTTCGCAAGCACCCACGCCCGAAGCTCGGCAAACTCGGTGCCGTGGATGTGCGACGCTCCCTGCCCCATGTAGCCGGTGGCGCCGTGCTGCATGTAGGTGAGCAGGTTGGGCTTGAGCACGTTCCAGTTGGCGTGGGGGCAGATGTAGTGGACGAACGTGACGACGTAGTCCCACACGTGTACGCGAGCGCCCACCTGGTCCCACTCCTTCAGGTAATCGAGCAGCCACGCGTTGGTGGGGCAGGTTGCCAGCGGGTGGCTGTAGCACAGGCGAATGGGAGCGAAGCGGATGAGCACGTTGCGTCGTGGCCGGATGGTGCGTGGCGGGCTCCACGTGCCCTTGTATGAAAGCGTACATATCCACTTGTCGGGGAATTCCTTTTCCACGCGCCGGGCGATCTCGTTGCAGCAGTTGAGAACCGCCGGCATCTCGCAATCCTGCGGGCGGGCATTGGGCCGTCGTTCCAGCTCGTTCAGCTTCCGGCATCGCTCGCACTGGCACCACTTGTCGAAGTCCATCTGGCTGATCCATACGGCATTGATCTGCGGCTGCTCCCGGAAGATTTTCAGCACGGCGTCGGCGGCAACGTTTGCCACGTCGGGATTGGTGAGGCAAAGCTGGCCGCTCGGGTCGCGCTTGCCGTCGATGAGCGCGTAGTATTCCGGATGATCTGTCGCGTAGACCTTCGCCGGCACGAGCGAGTCGAAGCTGTGGCCGCCCAGGCCGAAGTTCCAGCCGCCGCCGAACTTCTCATCCAGCGGCTTGCGATTGCAGTTGAGCCGGAGCCGCACTGCGAAGTCGACGTTGTAGCAGTGATTGTAGACGATCTCGCGATATTCGAGCGCCGGATTGAAATAGAGGTCGACGTCGGGCAGCTCCAGCGTCTTGTGCTCGGGAATTTTCGTGCAGTCTGGTGCGAAGAACCGGATGCCGAGGACGCGCTCGACCAGCTCGTACGTGCCGTAGAGAACTCCGCGGGGGCGCCCGCCCAGGACGAGCAGCCGGTTGCCGGCCCTTCGCAGCACGAATCCCTCCTCGCCGAGCGCACTCGCGACCACGTCGGGCGCCAGCTCGATGGATCTTGGGCCTGCCCCGAGGATGATCTCATATTCCCCCGGCTGGGCGGCAGCCTCAACGATCGGCAGTTCCGCGCCGGTGGACTGCTTGAAGATGTCTTGCAGCTCCTCGGCGGCGTAACGCTCGGCGGGGATGGGATCTGGCGGCAATACGATGCGAAATGGCGATGCACCCTCGCGAGCCAGGAAGGCTTGTGCCCGCGCCTCCCGCGAGACAACCATCGAGAGCATCGGCACCACGGATATCAGCATAATCGGCAGTAACGTTTTCATGGTTGTCCCGTTCGATTCTTTCGTGTTGCGGGCGTAGAGCCGCATCACATGGCCACGGGCGTTCTCGGCATGTTGAGCGCCTTGATGCAGACCGCGGGATTGGCGGCCCCCTCCGGCAGGACTAGCTCGAAATTGACCGTTTCGCCCGGCAACAGCACGAGGGCGTTGTCATCGGCGAAGAACGCCCCGACGCCGTCCGGCTCGATGGTCGCCATCAGCGCGGCGACGGTGCCGGTGTTGCTCAATCTCAGGACCGGCCCGTGTGCGGCCGCTCCTTGACTCGCGCATTGGACAGTGGCCGGCGGCTGGCCCGCCAGCGGCGCGAGCACCGGATTCCCACCTACCGGAAACAGGTATTCGTTGCGAATGGCAGCACCGCCCCCGATCTGAAGATCCAGCCGCACGATGAACAGGTCCACGCCCGCCGGGATCGGCCACGCCACGCGCTCCACCGGCGCGCACGAGTTTTCCGGCAGTTCCAGCCGCCACGGCCGGCGGAACAGCGCGGTGCCGAGAACGTCGTAAATGGTGCAGGTCGCCTCGGCCGTCGCCACCTGGTGCAGGGAGTTGTGCACGAACACGTCCGCCTCGAACGTTCTGCCCGGCTGCCAGTCGAGCCGCGGGTACTGCAGCGAGATGTGCCGCGGCCGGCACGCCCGGGCCACGAAGTAGTACGCCGGCTTCGGCACGCCGTACCAGTCCACGCACGTTGTCGCGCTCACGTTGGGCCACGGCTCGTTCATCTGCCACAGCATGCTGCCGCCGCAGCGGAATTTGCGCCGGCGGTTCGATTCGATCACGTACCGCAGCGCCTCCGCCTGCACGAACTGCGTGGCCGTGATGAACTCGTCGATGTTCCTTGGCGGCCCGAACAGCTCGCCGATCACGTCGGTGTTCACCCACCAGCCCGCGTGGTGCACCCAGTAGCGGTTCGTCTTGTCGGGCGGCCAGAACATGCCCTCGGGCACGCAGGCGCGGATCGATCCCTCGCACGCGCAGCCTTCGGCGCCCGCCTCCGAATGGAACAGGCAGTCGTTGGCGTTGAACAGCTCGTACTGCCCCTCCACGCCCTGGTATTTCCACGGCCCGTGGACGTCGTGGTGCAGTCCCCGGCCGAAGTTTTCGGGCTTGGGATCGTAGGCGGGGCCATAGGGCGACGTCGGCCGGTAGATCAGGTGCGGGGCCTCTTCGCGAACGACCTCCGCGATCGCGGCGAGATTGGGATGGTCGGCGCTCAGCGGCTGGAGGTTGTCGGGCCCGCCGGCGAGCTCATTCCCGCCGCACCAGATCGCGAGGCACGGATGATTCCGCCGCCGCCGCAACCCCGCTCGCGCAACCGCCTTCAACTGCGTCAGAAATTCCGGGTCGACCGGCGGCTCGTTGGACAGCCCGGAGCTGGACTGCGGCATCTCCTGCCACACGAGGATGCCCGCCAGGTCGCACAGGTTGTAGAAGATCTCCTTCTCGATGATCCCGCCGCCCCACACGCGCAGGATGTTCACGTTCGCGTGACGGGCAAGCCGCACGAGCCATTCGTATTTCTCGTCGTTGGGCAGGCCGTAGCGGTGGTCAACCGGCACGAAGTTCCAGCCTTTCAGGAACACCTTGCGGCCGTTGACGACCATCGTGTAGGGGTCGGCCCCGTCGAGTGCGGCGTCGTTCTGGACCATCTCGATCTCGCGGAGGCCGAAATTCACGGCGTGGGTGTCCCATTCGCGGCCGTCGGCGGTCAGGCGCACGTATGCGGTGTAGATGGGCTGCTCGCCGAGGCCGTTGGGCCACCAGCGGCGGGGGTCCCTGATTCGCAGATCCAGCCCGGCGGTGGCGCGGCCTTCGTTGATCGCCACCATCGTCTCTGCGCTCGACACGATCTCGTCCCCCAGCTTCACCGTCACGTCCAGCTTCACGTGCGCGAAGGCCGACGCGACGAGCGTAGTCTGCACGCCGGCCGTCACGCCCCCGGCCGAAAACCGCGGCCGCACAAACACGTTGTCGATGTGGGCCGGGCCGGTTGCCGCGACCTCCACGTCGTCCCACAGGCCGAGCTGCACCAGCCGCGTGGTGAAGTCCCACTTGTAGCCGAATCGCGGCTTCAGGTGCCTGATGAGGTTGGAGTA
>DATKYA010000256.1:0-2240 GCA_035528775.1 Planctomycetota bacterium
CGGATCGCGATGTCGGGCGTTTCGTGCTTCACCTCCAGCTCGTGGTTGGGGCGGGGGTCGCCCACGGAGCGGATGAACACGTAGCTGGCGGGATCTTCGGAGAATCCCTTGGGCAGGCAGAGGCCGAGGGCGCGGGCTTCCTTGCCGTCGAACCGCGCGACGTCGGCGTACTCGCAGCCGTAGTCGGGCTCGTAGCCGAGATCGTCGACCATGAACTTCCGCAGCCAGGCGACGCGCTCCACCACTTGCGGCTCGCGGACGAACCACGTGTAGGTGCGCTGGAAGCCGATGCTCGTCTTGTCGGCCAGCACAGCTTCAGTGCCGAAGGGATAGCCCATCGTGACGGCCCGGCCCTTGCCGTACTGGTTGATGGTGATCGCGGGCTTTCCGCTCTCCCACGTGGCGGCGACGGCGGCGGTGGTGGGCCGCAGGACGTCGAAGGCGGGGGTGCGGTCGGTCGTCTTCGCCCTGCCGCCGGTGAAGATGCCGCGGGGGATGGTGATGCCCAGCGGCGTGCCGTTGATGGCTTCGCTCATGGTGCCGTCATTGAAGGCGCCCAGCACCTTGGCGAGGGCGCATTGCGGCAGCGGGCGGCCGTATTCGTCGGTCGTGCCGGGGATGGTGGAACAGATCAGCAGGCCGCCGTTGGCCACCCATTTGTCGATGCCATCGGCAGTCTGCTTGTCCATCGCGGCGGCCGCGGGCAGGATCAGCACCTCGAGGCCGAGATCGGGCAACTTGCCGTCGCGGATCAGGTGCTCGTCGACGCGGGTGTAGGCGAGCTTGGCGGCGTTCAACAGCCAGTCCCAGCCCATGTACTCGTAGTAGATCGGGCCGTCGTTGAGGTCGAAGGTGGCGCGCGGCAGCAGCATCCCGATCCGCTGCGGCTGCGGGGCGGTGTTGGCCACAGTGGGGCCGATCGAGTAGACGAGCTGGTCGGTCAGCCAGTGGTTGGTCACCGAGTGCCAGCCGAGCTGGTAGTCCAGGTAGCCGTGGGCCACCCAGTCGTAGAAGTATCGAGCCAGGTTGCCGGGGTCGCGGAAGTTGATCCAGAGGTAATCGCGCAGCAGGCTTTCGAGGCTGTCGCTGGGCCGGGTGCCGAAGCCGGGCGGGCCGACGCTTCGGATCATGAAAGGCCGCGTTTCGTTGGAGGGGCCGTTGGAGGTGAACTGGGCGAAGTCGTCGCCGAGCAGCCCGCCCCATTTTTCCTCGCTGGCGCCGGCGATGCCCGAGTGATCGCCGAACTGGTGCATCTCGGCGATGATCAGCTTGTCGGGAAACGCATCCGCCACCAGCTCGCGCTTGATCTCGAGGTACTCCCGCATCCAGGCGCGGCGGAAGTGGAGGTAGTCGATCTTGACCACCGGCGGGTAGTCAAGCGGCAGCCGCCATCCGTATGCTTCGCGCCACGACCGCCCGTGCACCGTCTCGGCCTCGGCGTCGGTCTTATACTTGCGGATGACGAACTGCCCCCACTCGTTCGGATTCTCGGGCTTGCCGGTGGCCTTGAATTCCGCCCAGTCGGCGGCAGCCTTCGGGTCGATCACCTTCACCGGCACGTCGAGATCGCTGAACGACTTGTATGCCGTGTCGGCGGCCTGGTTGAGTGCCGCGATCTTCCGGTATCGCTTCTTCATGAAATCCTGCCAGCGGTCGCAGGTGTAGCGCGAGTAGTCCACCTCATCCGGCATGCCGATGGTGTCCCCGATCTCCAGGTGGATGGCGGCCACGGTGTCGTACAGGCCGTTCTTCTTCAGGTTTGAGGTCATGGCCTCGAGGTACTTGCCGTAGGCCTTACGAGTCTTGCTGTCGAAAAGCTGCACGCCCCCGTGGATGCCGGTCGTCCCGTCGGGCTTGCGCAGGAGGAGTACGGCGTCGTGGTCCTTCTGGAGGTATTCGGGCAGCGGCGGAGCGTACAGCGGCCAGATCCACCAGCCGCGCCTCACGAACTCCTGGTTCTCCGCTGCCGCCTCATCGGCCGTTTTCAGCTTCGTGAGCGTGGGCAGCTCCAAGAGGAACCGGCACTGCCGCTCCTTGAGCATCCCCACGACCCGGTTGAAGTGCGACCAGTCGTACGTGTCCTCGCCGGTGCAGTTGCAGCCCCACGCGCCGATGGGCAGCTCGCCGGAGACCACGGCATCGCCCGCCGACCTGAACTTGCTGGCGATGTAGCCCGGCTCAAACGATAGATTGCTGTTCCACCACGCGGGGAAGGAGTCGGGATGCGGTTCCAGCGGCAG
>DATKYA010000257.1:0-18421 GCA_035528775.1 Planctomycetota bacterium
ATGGCGGCCGCGGCGCCCTGCCCTGCCCCGGTGATCGCCTGCCGGTAAATCTTGTCCTGCACGTCGCCCGCCGCCCACACGCCTTTGACGGATGTTTCGTGGAATTGATTGGTGACGATGTAGCCCCGCTCGTCGACTTTCACCGCGTCCTTGACGAAATCGGTGTTCGGGCGGGTCCCGATGAAAATGAATACGCCGCTCACCTTCAGCTCGGATGCATCGCCGGTGAGCACGTTGCGCAGGGAGAGGCTTCCCACCGTCTTCTCACCGTTGATCGAGTCGACCACGGTATCGAAGATGAACTTCATCTTCTTGTTGGCGAACGCGCTCTCCTGCAGCACTCGTTCGGCGCGGAAGGTGTCGCGGCGATGGATGACGTGGACGGTACGTGCGTGGCGGGTGATCTCGATGCCTTCGTCGAGAGCGGCGTCTCCCCCGCCGACGACCGCCACGTCCTGTCCTTCAAACAGGGCGGCATCGCACGTGGCGCAGTATGAAACGCCGCGCCCCTGCAACTCCTGCTCGCCCGGCACGCCCAGCATCATGGGGCGTGAGCCGGTGCTGATGATCACTGCCCGCGCCTCGTGCTCCCCCGACGGCGTGACGACCCGCTTCGGATTGTGCCTTGCAAGCAGAGCCGTCACCGGCTCCTCGACGATCCGCAGCCCGAACTTCACGGCGTGGCGGATGAGCAGCTCCGCCAGATCAGGCCCCTGAATGCCATCGGGGAAGCCGGGGTAATTCTCGATGGTCGTGGTCTTGACGAGCCAACCGCCGCCGCCAGTGGGGTCGAACATCACGACGTTCAGCCGCGCCCGGGCGGCATACAGCCCCGCGGTCAACCCCGCCGGGCCGCCTCCGATGATGACCAGATCATATGCCCCAGGCATTCAAGCCGCCTCTTATTCAAGCACGCCATCGATCTTGCGGGCGAGTTCCTCCTCGGGAACGAATCCGCTGATCCGCTCGACCACTTCCCCGTTTCTAAAGATGAGCGTGGTGGGCACGCCGAAGATATCGTACTGCACGGCGATCTCGCGGTTCTGCGCGGCGTCTATCCGGCGGAATCGCACCTTGCCCTCGTACTTGTCGGCCAGCGATTCAACCACCGGCTCGAAGCGCTTGCAGAACTTGCACGTCTGCGTGTAGAATTCCACAACAACGGGCGTCGCCGAATCGAGCACCTCCGACGCAAACGTATCTGCGGCAATATCCATCAGTTTTATCATCCTGACGCTCCTTATCGATCGGGTGGAAACGGAGCATGCCTGCGCCCCCGATCTGGCGCGGCCCCTATAGGGGTTTCGAGGAAACACGGGGCAAAGACATCGGAAATTCACCCGCCGGCCGGCCACACGGGTGCCGCCGCCGGGCGAAATCCGGCAGCAGCAGCGGCCCGCGAGCATCAGCCATAGCGACTGGCAGCCGGCCTCCCGGCATTAAACGCACGCCCCCGACATGGCACCAAGGCGGCTGCGCACGGTGCTAAGCCGCCTTGATGGCCGACCGGTGAATGATCTACCTGCTCGACCCGGATCAGAACGAGTGCACGAACTTCAGCCACACCGCCTGGCCATCCGGGCGGTTGCGCACGGCCTGCTCGAACTGCACCTTCAGCGTGAGGCTGGTCACCTGCGCGAAATCGTAGCGGACCATCGGGCCGACCGCGCACACCTGCTCCTTCGAGTTCGGGATGGCCTGGTTGTTGAGCTGATCCCGCTCGAGGCTCTTGAAGTAGTAGCCGTTCACGCCCACACGCAGCGGCACGGTCGTCGAGACCGGCATGGTGGCCGCGAAGTCGGTGTGGAACTGGTCGCCCGTCGTGATCTGTGTGTCGGATTCTTCCGTGTGGATGTCGTACATGAACTTGGCATCGAGGACGACCCCGCTCTCGCCGAATATCTTGGTGACCGCCAGAACCGGCTCAAACGTCCAGTGGTGGCTGCCGATGTTCGGGTTCACCATGCCGCCGATCAGGTTGCCTCGATCGTACTCGCCGGTGGGCATGATCATGTCGACGCCGGCGACGACGTGGAAATCGGATTCCGGGAAATCCCAGCCGATGATGATGGGAGACAGATACATATCGCCCATCCCCGAGAAGCTCTTCGCGTAGCCGCCCGGCAGCTCGAGGTCCTTGTGCACGAACGGAATCACCGCGTGCCACGCCGCCCGGCCGCCCAGGATCTGGATGTCGGACGAATACAGGATGCGCACGGCATTCGCGATCAGCGTCGCGTTTGCCCCCGGAATCTTGTCGCCCTTGGCGTCCCTGATCGACGTGCCTTCATAGTACAGCACGTAGTTGAGCAGGTGGAACCCCGGAGGCGGAAGGTAGCCGGTGAAGACGTCTTCCACTCCGTTGAGGGCGGAGCTTGTGCCGGGATTAGCCCACGCCCCTGCTGCCATCCCCAGCACACACAACACCACCGCAAGAACTCTCAGCTTTCCCATTGCAGAACCCCTTGTTCATTCGGCCGCACTGCGGCCTGGCCCTGGATGATACCCCACCCACGCGGTGGGAGAACACTCTGTCAATCGGTCTGATGTGCGGCCGACATTGCCCCGAAGGCGCACGCGGGCACGCACAGCTCGCACAGGATGCACTTTGTCTCGTCAAACTGCACCTCGTAGTCTGCCGGCCGCGTGCTCAGGGCGCCCGTCGGGCACTGCCCCACGCACGCACCGCAGTGGGTGCACTTGTCGCTATCGCGCTGGATGTACCGGGCAAGCTCGCGCACGCGCACGCCCTGCTTCTGCAGGACATCGATCGCCTTCGCCAGGCTTGCCTTCGTGCCCGCGAACTCCAGCGTCAGCATGCCTTCCTCATCCTCCATCACCTGAGCACGGAGGATGTTGAACGACACGTCGTAGTTCTTCACAAGATCGTAGATCATCGGCCGCGACACCAGTTGCGGCGGGATGTACAGGATTACACGTTGCTTCACAATGTACCTTTCAATACGCCTGCTCTCGCTCTTTCCCCCTCCCTGTTCCCTGTTCCTTGTTCTCTCTTCCTTTTCCCTCTTCCTTCTTCCTTCTTTTCTCTTCTGTTTCTTCCTCTTTCACCTCTCTTCTTGATCGAAGGAAGAAGCAGGAGGGGAGGATGAAGAACAGAGAACAAGGAACAAGCAACAAGGAGCAAGGATGTTCGAGGCACCCCCACCGAGGCGTCTCTACACAATCTCAAGCTGCCCCCACGCCCCCATGTGCTTGCCGAGCAGGATCACCAGTCCGAGCAAGCGGCCACGCTTCTTCTCGCGTTCGATGATCCCGCGAACCTGTTCCGGCTCCTGCACGGCGTTGCAGATCGCGGTCGCCGCGGCATCGGCGAGCGCCGCCGAATGTGCCAGCGTCACCACCGCGTCGGCTTTCCCGAAGCTCGTGCTGTGCCCGATCGTGCCCGACGACGTGCATACGCCGCGCGGGCCGTCGGTGCTGTCGATCCGCAGCCGGAGCTTATCGGCAAACGGCGAGTTCGGCCCCGCATACAGCGACACCACGGCGGGCCTGGCCGTCTTGATGAAGCAGTCGCCGCCGTTCTCGATTATCAATTCCGGATCGGCCGCGGCTCCGGTAGCGCCCGGCCCGGCCGCATCCTTCATCCTGCCCAGCAGATCGCGCCCGACCATCTCGGCGATGGCCCCGGCGACCGCCGCCATCGGCCCTACGTCGTACGCGCGGCCCGATTCCAGCATCAGCCGCACGATTTCCGGCGCGGCGTCGTCCGCCGGCAGCGGCTGGAAACTCGTCAGGAATCGCGGATGGCCCTTCGCGTAGTCGAGCAGATCCTGCCGGTACTTCACCGCCAGCTCGCGGGCCGCGTCCGCCATGCGAAACGACGCCCTGATTGCGAGATCGGTCTCGTCGACCCGCACGCTGTAATCATCCAGGCGCCCTCCGCTGGTCCACCTGCGATAGAACCTCGGCTGGAACGTGTCGCTCATTGCGCCTCGGCGGTCTTCATTTTCATCGGCTTGCACTTCACGCCCGAGTCGGCCGAGGGCAGCAGTTGCACCGGCTCCGTCAGCAGGAATTCACCCTTGCGGATCCATTCCTTCAACTTCGTTGCGATCTTGCGCGCCATCGGGTAGCTCGAGATCGACGCCGTCGGCACGTCCTTGCCGGCGATCGTGATCTTGCCGCTTCGGAGCTGCTTGTAGCTCACCTCGCCCAGCGAGTTCGAGACACAGTTGGGGTAATCCTGCGAATAGTCGACCACCTGCGTGCAGATGTCGGCGTCCTTCACTGCCGTGAACCGCGCCATTTCCTCATTGAGGATCGGAATCGGCACGCCGATGCCGACGGCCATCGAGCAGCCGTAGCCGCGGAACGACACGCCGCGGATGAACTCGCGGCTCATCGCCTTCAGGTCGCCATGGACCGCCAGCGTGCCCGCGCCGCCCGTCACCACGCCGTTCTCGCCGCGCGGCCCGCACGGGCTGTGCTGCGTCCCCTGCCAGTACACGTAGCCCACGCCCCCGCCCAGGAATATCCGCGTGCCGATGCCGATCGTTCGGTAGTACGGATCGTTCAGCAGCGGGCCGAGCTGCCCGGCCGAGCAGTAGTTTGCGTTGCCCAGGTTTGGCCGTAGGATTCCCATGTAGGTGTAGATCGTTCGCGGCGAATGCGCGTTCACCGCCACGTTGTAGTTCTGGTAGCCGTTGCGCGGGTTCAGCAGGTACGCCTCGTTGCAGTCTTGCAGCGTGATGCACGTATTCACTTCCTTCAGCGGATAGCAGTCGGTGCCGTAGGAATACGCCTTCAGCTCGACCTCCTTGCCGGCGACGAGATCCTCGATCAGGTGCCCGCCGCCGTAGCGGAAGCGGCCGGGGAATTCGGCGTTCAGCGGATCGTCCTGCCGCGGCTCCGTTGCTCCCACGTACAAGTCCACCGCCGCAAGGCCGCCGTACGCCGGCACGCCGTTCAGCGTGGCCCGCGCGATCCTGATTCGCGGCTTGCTGTGCCCCACGTTCAGGATCGCTCCCGACGAGCACATCGGCCCGAACGTCCCCGTCGTCACAACGTCCACCTCATCGGCGGCACGGCGGGCGCCCTTCTGATCGACGATGTCGATCATCTCCTCCGCGGTGACCACGACCACGGTTCCCTTGCGAATCTTCTCGTTGATCTCGGCGTACGTCTTCGGCATACCGGAAAAACATCTCCATTCTGCTGAGAAAAGACCACAAGAGTTTAGCACGTCAGGCAACGATATTCAACAGGAAATTCCGCCACGCTGCCCCCTCGCCGCGCACGTTACAGCCTGTGACATTTGCGTCATCCGCGTTTTCATCTTGACATTCCTACCCGATGCAGTACACTTGAAACAGAGCGACTAACGGACGATGGAATGAACACAACGCACCCAGATCATGTTCATCTCGTCCACTTGGTCCACTTGGTCCACTTGGTCCACTGAGCTGGCCGTTTCACGTTTGTCTTGCAGCGGACACGGAGGCGAATGCAGATGGCAATCCTCGTACAGTGCGTACATTGCGGTGCGCGGCTGAAAGCCCATCAGGGCGACGCCGGCAAGACGATGGCATGTCCGAAGTGCGGGAACCGCGTGAAGGTGCCCCTGTGGCCGATCGCCGCGGCCGAGCCTCAATCGCCGGCCGATGCCCGTCACGACCGGCCCGCTCCGCCGGCTGGCGCGCAGGCCGCCGGCGGCGATGCCCCCCAGCCCGCCGAACTGCCGGTTGTCCCCGACGAACCGCCCCACGAAGCCGAGGCGCCATCGCCGCCCGAACGCTTCTACGGCGGCGATTCCCCCCGGCCCTCGCCCGGCAAAGGGATCGTCGCGCTCGTCATCTTCGTCGCCGGCGTGATCGCTTGCGTGCTCATCCTCTCCCGCAAGGCCAACGACCAGGAGGAAGACAAAGGCCCGATGCAAACGGTCACCCAGCAGACACTCAACGAAAACCGCCAGCTCCACGAACGCGCCATCAGTGCGTTCAAGAACAATGACAAGGAGGAAGCCCTCAAGCTCTACCGCGAGCTCGTGGCGAACCTCGAGCGATATCCGCCCGGCTATCCTTCCGGGCTGAACGAGATCAAGCTGGAGCTGCGCGCAATCGAGACCGGACGGACCGTCGCCGAGCTCTACGCGGAAGAACGCGGCGAAACCCTTCCGGGCGCCGCACCGCCGCAGCAACCTCCGCCACCGCAGGATACTCCCCCCGTGCAACCCGATGCGCAGCCCGACCAGCAGCCCGATGCGGAACCTGCGGAGCAACCCGATGCCCACGAAGATGAGATGATGCGATGATGAGATGATGCGATGATGGGAAAGAAGCGCTCGCTCGAGCCTCTCTTCATCTCTTCCGTTCTTTCGTTCTTCCGTTGTCACTCTTTTTCTTCTTCTTTGCCTCCGGTCTCTTCATCCCTTCATCTCTTCATGGCTTCATCGCTTCAGTCCGCGTGTCGCCATCCATCGTGCGGGCGAAGACACAATCGGCCGAGGGCCTCGTCGACCCCCGGCCGATATTCTTTTTCACGAGCCGCGCCCGCTACTGGCTGAGCTCGGCCGACAGTTTCTCGGAAATCTCGAAGTTCGCGTAAACGTTTTGCACGTCTTCGTTGTCTTCGAGCGCTTCCATCAGCCGCAGCACCTTGCGGGCCGCCGAATCCTCGAGCTTCACCGTGGTTTGCGGGATCTTGGTGAGATCGGCGGATTCGAGCTCGAGGCCGCGGGCCGACAGTGCGTTCTTCACCGCGGCGAAATCGGAGGGAGCGCACGTCAACTCGTAGGTGTCGGACAGCGTCTGCACGTCGTCGGCGCCCGCCTCCAACGCAAGCTCCATGAGCTGGTCTTCGTCGATTGCGTCCTTCTTGATGGTGATCAGGCCGCGCGGCTGGAACATCCACGCCACGGAGCCGCTGCCGCCCATGTTGCCGCCGTGCACGTCGAACAGCTTGCGCAATTCCGCCGCCGTCCGGTTCTTGTTGTCGGTGAGCACTTCCACCATCACGGCCACGCCGGACGGCCCGTAGCCCTCGTAGACGAGCTCTTCGAGAGCGTGGCCCTCAAGCTGGCCCGCGCCCTTCAGGATGGCGCGCTCGATGGTGTCCTTGGGCATGTTCGCGGCCTTCGCCTTGTCGATCGCGTAGCGAAGCTTCACGTTGCCGTCGGGATCGGTTCCGCCGGTTCGCGTGGCCGCCATGATCGCTTTGCCGAGCTTCGAAAACTCCTTGCCCCTCTTCGCGTCCTGCAGGCCTTTCTTGTGCTTGATTCCTGCCCAGTGGGAATGTCCAGACATCGGTGTATCTCCTTCAACTCGGGCGTCCCGGGGAAAACACTTCGGCCCGGGGTCATCTGCATACTGCTGTTTTTGGGAATAAAATCGACACTGGAACGAAGCGAGAACGGACTCACCGCGCTCCGATCCAGAACTGTACGTCCAGCGTCCATCGCCGGACGTCCCGCATCGAGCCTTTCAGGGAATAAGGGGTCCCCGAAAGCCTGATGTTGACGTTGAATAGCTGCCGAATGCTGATCGTATTCATACCTTGCATCCGGGTGCACGGCACGCCCGCCTGCACCGGACTACTGTTTCGGTTCCCTTGGCTTCATGGCTTCCTCGATCTTCTTCGCAACGCCCTTCGCGTGGGGATCGAGCTCGAGTGCCTTCTTCCATTTCTCGATCGCCAGATCGTTCTGGCCGGCCTTCATGAGCGCGTCGCCCAGGTGGTCGGCGATCACCGCGTCCGGCTGCTTCTGGAACGCCTCGTTCAGCTTGAGCACGGCGGCCATGTATTCGCCCTTGCGGTAGAGCACCCAGCCAAGCGTGTCCAGGTAGGCGCCGGTGTCCGGCTCCGCCCGCAGCGCCGTCTTCGCCATCTTCAATGCGCTGTCCAGTTCTCGGGCGTGTACGGCGTAGAAATAGCTGAAGTTGTTGTTGGTGATCGGCTTGTCGGGATACTCCTCGAGCAGGGCGGCGTATTTCTGCTCCGCCTGATCCACCTTGCCCATCTCGTCCAGCAGGGAAGCTTCGGCGAGCCGGCTCATGAGCACCTCGTCGGGGTCCTTGTCGAGGCCGGCTGCCGCGTCGATCATCTTGCGGGCTTCGTCGAATCGCTTCTGCTCGATCAGGAACTGCGCCTTCTCGCGGCGGAACGACGAATCATCGGGATTCTCCTGCAGCAGCAGGTCGAGCTCCTTCTCCGCGCGGGCGAGGTCGCCGGTCCTCGAATGGATGCGGCTGAGGACCGATCGCGCGGCCGGTTTCTGTTCCGGGGCGATCTTGTCGAGGTTCCCCTCGATGATCGCCGCCCCTTCCTTCTCGTGACGCAGCTCGAGCAGCACGTAGCCGATCTGCACTGCCGTCTCGGGCTCCTTTACGAGGGCAGCGATCGCGTCGAATTGCTTCTTCACGTCGTCCTGCCGGTTCATGCCCGCATAGCCTTCAGCCAGTGTGGCGCGCCATTGCGTTTCGATCAGCGGATTCTCCGAACCGATCGCCAGCGCCTTCTCCGCCGCCTCCACGCTCTGCTGGAAACGGCCGGCGTTCTTGCGCAGCTTCGCGAGGGCGGCCCACATCCGGCCGTTTCCCTCATCATCCCGCAGGATCGCCAGCAACTGTTCTTCGGACTTGTCGTACTCCTTCATCTCCGAGTAGGCTTCGGCGAGGGCGGCGCGATACGCGGGCCGCTCGGTCGAGCCGGCCAGGTCGACCGCCCGCTGGAACGATTCCACGGCCTCCGGGTACCGCAGGGCCGTCATGTAGAAGGCGCCCAGCTTGCCCCGGATGATGTCGCTTTTCGGCTCGAGCGCCATCGCCGCCAGGATTTCCGCTTCGGCATCGTCCGGGCGGTAGTCCATCAGGTAGACGTCGGCGAGGATGACGTGGATTTCGGCCACCTGCTTGCCGCCGGCCTTCTCGATGCTGGCCTTCAGCACTTCGATCGCCTTACCGGTCTCGCCGGCGCGTGCCAGCAGCGCGGCCAAACGCGAATAGACGGCAGGCGACTGATCGCCGGCCGCCAGGGCCGCATCGATCACTTCCACCGATTTCTTCACGTAGCCGGCCATCTTCTCGGACTCGCCCGCCCTGCGCGCGATCTCGATCGCCTGCATCAGGACGGCATACGTCGGCACGTCCGGCGGATCCTTTTCCATGAACGCATCGTACTCGTCGAGCGCTTCTTTCCACTTCTTCTGCTTCTCGTAGCACGCTGCGATTTTCAGGTGAATCTTGTTTTGCCCGGGTTGCTGCTTCAGCGTGAAGCGATACGTCTCGA
Source organism: Planctomycetota bacterium (assembly GCA_035528775.1). Lineage (GTDB taxonomy): Bacteria > Planctomycetota > PUPC01 > JABMSA01 > JABMSA01 > DATKYA01. The sequence continues at coordinate 9,244 of DATKYA010000257.1, forward strand.
TTGCATCGTCCCGCTTGCCGGCCTTTACCTGCATGGCGGCCAGCCGCTCGGCTATCTCGGACGGATCATCGCTGGCCCGCATCGCCCTGTCGAGCGCCTTGATGGCCTTCTCCAGGTCCTTGGCCTTCTCGTAATGCCCGGCGATCTTCTCGAGGATGAACGCCGCGGAATCGCCGGCATTCCCGGCGGCCTGCTCCCACTGCTTCAGCCCCTCCTCATCGTTGCCGAGCAGGAACTGCACACGGCCCAGCTCGAACCGGTAGCGGTAGTCGTCGGGCCTCAGCTCCACAGCCTTGGCGTACCGCTCGGCGGCCTCCTTGTGCTTGCCGAGCTGCCTGTTGATCGACGCCAGGTGGAACCACGCGGGAGCGGCGGCGGGATCGAGCTGGGTGACCAGCTTCAACTCCTCGGCCGCTTCATCCACCTCGCGTGCCCTGAGGAGGGACATTGCGTTGGCGAAATGTGCATAGGCGGCGGCCGACACCGCTGCGTCGGCATCGTCTGCGCCCGCGCCCTGCTCGCCGGCCGGCTCCGTGGCCACGTCCGCGGCCGAGGCCGCGCCCACCAGTATCGCGAATACGCACAGCCACGCCAGCCACGCTCGCGGCACAATCGGCCGCTGCCGCACGTCCCCCGCCTCTGTCATCTCCTTGTCTCTTCTCACGGGATCACCTTGTTCAGCGGGAACTCGATTATCCCCTGGGCGCCCGCGCGCTTCAGCTCGGGGATGATCGTCCGCGCCGTAGTCTCATCCAGAACGGTCTCCACCGCGAACCAACCCGCCTCCGACAGCGGCGAGACCGTCGGACCCTTCAGCGACGGCAACAACGACAGCACCCTCTGCCGGGACGGTTCCGGCACGTTCATCTTCAGGCCCACCTTCATGCGTGCAAGGATCGCCCCTTGCAGCAGCATGGTAATGTTCTCGATCTTCTTGCGCTTCCATTCATCCTGCCACGACTTCCTGTTCGCAATCAGCCGCGGCGTCGTGTGCATCAGCGTGTCCACGATCTTCAGCCGGTTGCTTCGCAGGCTCGAGCCGGTCTCGGTCAGCTCCACGATCGCGTCCACGATCCCCACCTTGGCTTCGGTCGCGCCGTAGGAATATTCCACGCGGGCACTCACGCCGTGCTTCGCCAGGAACTTCCGCGTCACGTTCACCAGCTCCGTGGCGATCAGCTTGCCGTCCAGCTCCTTGATGCCGTCGATGCCCGATGCCTCCGGCACCGCCAGCACCCACCGTGCCGGGTTCAGCGTCTGCTTGCTGTATATCAGCTCGGCCACTTCCTGCACATCCGAGCCGTTCTCCTCGATCCAGTCCTTGCCGGTCAGGCCCATGTCGATCACGCCCTCTTCGACGTATCGCGACATCTCCTGCGCCCGGAACATGATGACCTCGAGCTCGTCGTCGTCGATTGCCGGGAAGTACGACCTGCTCCCGACCTGCAAGGAAAAGCCCGCCCGCCGCATCAGGTCGAACGTCGACTCCTGGAGGCTGCCCTTGGGCAATCCGATCTTCAGCATAACGATCTCCACTGGCGAACGGCCGCGGTACAAACTCGAATTGTACACGAACAAGCGGGCATTTTGTAGGATATTTGCGCGGAAGGAGCCGGCGAGACTCGCACGGAACCGGATTGCGCGAAGCCGCTATCAGTGCTTCGGCTTCCGTGCGGATTTCGCCGCGCGGGCGGTCAGGGAAGGAGGACGCGAACGGCGGGCAGCCCCGGTCTGCCTGATCGTCTTTGCCGGGCTCGTGGCCTTGCCGGATTGCTCCTTGCTGCCGGCGAACGAGCAGTCCCTACGGATGGGGCATTTCGCACACCGCGGGATCGGATCGCCGCAGTATTCCCGCGAGAACCGGGCGGCCACGCGGTGGAAGTTGTGCTCCTCCTCATCGGGCATCGACGCCCTGATGCACTCCTGGATCTGCACGGTCGCACGCGGCGTGCTGGCGAAGCCCATCCGCCACATCATCCGGGCCACGCCTTCGTCGACCGGCACCTGCACCGCCCCCATCGGATGGCGGGCGCGCGCCTCCATCAGCAGTACGCTCGCCACCACCCATTTCGGCAGCTTGATCTTCCCCAGCAGCTCTCCCATCTCGGCAAACGGCATCGAGTCCAGAACCTCCGGCTGCAGCGTCGACGTCTCCAGCAGGAGGTTCTCCAAGGCGTTCTTCAGCATCACCGGAGCACTGGAGTTCACCCCCACGCGATGCAGCTCGCTGCTGAGGCTCAGATCGTCCGACACCCGCACCTCATTCCAGTCGACGTATTCCTTCTGCAAATGCATCAGCGCCCGAAACGCCTGCGCTTCGCTGGCATCGGACGACAGGATGGTGAGGATGAGCTGCTCGAGAAGGGTCCCGCAATGGATTCTGCGGCGCTTTCCGTATGCTTTGCCCAGCCGCTCGTAGATCCTCGAGATTTTTTCTGCTGCTGCTTGTGAGGCTGCCAACTCTGTGCTCCTGTCCCTTTTCTCTTTCTAATTATACTAAATTCCGGCGTCCATGTCAATCTCCAACCGCACAAAAGTGCAAGGCCGACCGGCGAAAAAAATGTAAAAAAATGTCTTTTCCCTTGCCCGGCAAGGCTTTTCCCCAATCTCATGCCCTACATTCGACGTTTCAGGTACCCATCATTTCCAATGTGTTTATTACCTTTGCCCTTGATTTTGACGTGACCTGCTGGTAAGATTCCCTCTCCGAAAGCACATCGAAATCCCCCGAGCATGGAGAATCCCCGAATGCAGGATGAATTGCGGGAATTGCTTGACCAGTACCGACGCCACCTGGAGCTTGCCCGGGGATTTGGCGTGGAATTCGTCCCCAGGAGCGCTGCACCTGTTTCGCAACACCGGCCGCAGCAGGAACCGCCGGCCCGCCGGACTTCGCCGTCACAGGAGCAATCCGCGCCGGTGCCGGAGCCGCCGGTGCCGTCCCAATCCCGGCGGCAACATCACCCGCAGCCCGAACGTCCGCCCCAGCCGGAGCCACAGCCCATGAGTACCCGATCAGCCCCGCAGCCGCAGCGTCATTATGACACACGACAGCGTCGCGGTTTTTCCAATGAACCTTCGCTTCCCGCAATTCCTTCCGCGCCGCCGATTCCGGCCGATGATGCCTTCCTCGACCTTCGCAGCCAGGTAAGCCAGTGCACGAATTGCGATTTGTGCAAGGCCCGCACAAACACCGTCTTCGGCGAAGGCGATCCCAACACCGATCTCGTCTTCGTTGGCGAAGGCCCCGGCGAGGACGAAGACCGACTCGGCAGGCCGTTTGTCGGCAGGGCCGGCAAGTTGCTCACGAAGATCATCCACGACGGGATGAAGCTTCACCGCCACAAAATCTACATCTGCAATGTCGTGAAGTGCAGGCCGCCCCAGAACAGGGTGCCGACCATCAACGAGATGCTGGTGTGCCGCCGTTACCTTTTCCAGCAGCTCCAAACGATCCATCCGAAGGTGATCGTTGGCATGGGTGCCACGGCGGTTCACGGCCTGCTCGGCGAGAAGGTGGCAATCACGAAATACCGCGGCATCTTCCGCGACTGGGAGGGAATGAAGCTCATGCCCACCTTCCACCCGTCGTACCTCCTCCGTAACTATACGCAGGAAGCACGGGCGGCCGTATGGGAGGACATGAAACAGGTGCTGCAACTGCTCAAGGAACAGGGATCGGGGTTGGTAGGATAGGAATTGTGTCGATCATGTCCATTCCGTCCATTCTGTCCATTCTGTCCATTTAATGGACACAATGGACAGAATGGACGGAATGGACAGAATGGGGGAACCGGCAGGCCGATCAACCAATCAACCAATCAACCGATCAACCAATCAACCACTCAACCGATCAACCGCTTGACCGATTCGACATTCGGCTTCTCAATGATCCCCTTTTCGGTGATGATCGCCGTGATGTATCTGGCGGGGGTCACGTCGAACGCGGGGCTGTAGGTCTTCACGCCGGCGGGCGCCATTCGCTTGCCGAAACCCTCGGTGATCTCCTCCGCCCCCCGCTCCTCGATGGGAATCAGGTCGCCCGAGGCCAGCGCCAAGTCGAACGTGGAGACCGGTGCCGCCACGTAGAACGGCACGCCATTCTCCTTCGCGAGCACCGCCACCGAGTACGTGCCGATCTTGTTCGCGGTGTCGCCGTTCGCCGCGATCCTGTCCGCCCCCACGATCACACAGTTCACCTTCCCCTGCTTCATCACGAGGCCCGCCATGTTGTCGCAGATCAGGGTGACGTCGATCCCGGCCTGCATCAGCTCCCAGGTGGTGAGCCGCGCCCCTTGCAGCAGCGGGCGAGTCTCGTCGGCGTAGACGCAAATCCCGAGGCCCCGCTCGTGTGCAGCGAACATCACGGCGAGGGCTGTCCCGTAATCGGCCGTCGCCAGCCCGCCGGCGTTGCAATGCGTCAGGATCGAAAAACCGTCCTTGATCAGCGTCGCACCGTGCCGGCCGATCTCGCGGCAGACGGCCTTGTCCTCCTCGATGATCTTCAGCGCCTCGTCGAGCAGCGACTGCTTGATCTTTTCGACCGGCAGCGACGCGTTCCGCCGGGCCGTGGCGTTCATGCGGTCGAGCGCCCAGAACAGGTTCACAGCCGTCGGCCGCGACGAGCCCAGATAATCGGTGACGCGCTTCAACTCTTTCAGGAACGCGTCAGCGGCCGCGGCCTTCGACGCCCGCACGCCGAGCACCGTGCCCAGCGCACCCGCAATGCCGATCGCCGGCGCTCCGCGCACCGCCAGCCTCTTGATCGCGTCCCACATCGTCTCCGCGTCTTCGCACTCGATATGCTTCAGCTCGGCGGGCAGCAGCGTCTGGTCTATCAACCGCGCCCGGCCCGACAGCCCGCCTACCCACTCAATGGTTGCTAGCGGCATGGGAACTCCTTGATGCAGTGATGAACGCGGAAAGCAGGATGAAGAGATGAGGGGATGAAGGGATGAAGGGACGACTCTTTCGCATCATCCCATCATCTCTTCATCTCATCATCTAATCTTTCCTCAAATGGCTCGTGTCTACCACAAATGTAACCGGCCCGTCATTATCGATGTGAACGAGCATCTTCGCCTGGAAGATTCCCGTCTTCACGGGGACGTCGAACTCGGCAAGCTTCGCTACGAAATGCTCGTAAAGCTCAGTAGCCACGTTGGGCGGGGCGGCAGAAATGAACGATGGCCGGCGGCCCTTGCGGCAGTCGGCACACAGCGTGAATTGCGATACCACCAGCGCCGAGCCGCCGGCATCGGCGGCGGACACGTTCATCTTGCCGTCGGCGTCCTCGAACATCCGCAGCTCGGCGATCTTCTTCGCGAGGAAGTCCGCGTCGGCCGACGTGTCGGCCTGCTCAACGCCCAGCAGCACCACCATTCCCCTGCCGATGGCGGAATGGATCCTGCCGCCGATCTCGACCGACGCCTGCGTCACTCGCTGCACAACCGCTTTCATGCAGGGTTCAGCTTCTCTTTCAGGTTTCTGGATTTCTGGCGGACGCCGGCGGCGAGCCGTTCCTTGTATGCCAGCAGTTCGGCGCGAAGGCGCGGGTCCGCCACGCCCAGGATTTGCACGGCGAGGATGGCGGCGTTGCGCGATCCGTCGATCCCCACGGTCGCCACCGGCACGCCCGGCGGCATCTGCACGGTGGAATACAGGGCGTCGACACCCTGCAGTGCGGACGACGAGATCGGCACGCCGATCACCGGCAGCGCCGTAAGCGACGCCAGCACGCCCGCGAGGTGAGCCGCTCCGGCCGCCGCCGCTATGATCACGCGAATCCCGCGGGCGTCCGCGTTCTTCGCGAAATCCTGCGCGTCACCGGGCGTCCGGTGCGCCGAGATCACGTTCACCTCGCACGGCACCCCGAACTCCTGAAGGACCTCCAGGCAGCCTTCCATCTTCGGCATATCCGAATCGCTGCCCATCACGACGGATACGACCGGCTTCAGTTGAGTTGTGTCTTGGGAGGCTGACATGGTGAGTTTCCTTGCTCAAGTGATGAGTGATGAATGATGAACATGAGGGAGCATACAGGAAGCTCGACAGAAGGGCCGGAAAACGGAAGACAGACGACGAAAGACAAGGCGGCGACACCGCGCCCGGCTCTCATCATTCATCATTCATCATTTCCTTCCCCTCCTTCCCCGCTTGGCCCTCATGGCCGACCAGATCAGCATGCCGCAGCCGACGCAGATCAGGGCGTCGGCCACGTTGAAAGCCGGCCAGTGATAGGAACCGACGTGGAGGAGGATGAAGTCGCGCACCCTGCCGCCGTTGAACGCGCGGTCGATGAGGTTACCGTATGCTCCCGACGCGAGCATGCCGAACGCCACGGGCGTCCACGCACCATCCGCCGGGCTGCGGTGCAGCAGCCAGACGATGAACACCATGGCGACGACGGACAGGATCGCCAGGATTGTCCCGGCTCCCGCCATCATGCCGAACAGTCCGCCGGGGTTCTCGTTGTAGACCAGCCCGAGGATGTACGGCACGATATCGATGGTTCGCCCGCCGATGTGCCGGGCTGCAAGAAGCTTGGTGAGCTGATCGATGCTCGAGCCGATGAAGAGCGTCGGCCAGAACCATGCTTTGTTTTTCAGGTCAAGCACGCGCTCCGCCGTTCTCCTCTTCTTCTTTCTTGCACCCGACGCACATCCTGGCATAAGCAATCGCCCGGAGACGGCGAGCGGCGATCTTCTTGCCGCAGGCGGTGCAGGTGCCGAAGGTGCCGTCTTCCATGCGTTTCAGTGCTGCAATGACCTCGCGGATCTCGTCGCCCTGGGTTTCCAGCATCTCCATATCCAGCTCGATCTCGAAGTTGTCGCTGCCGAGATCGGCGAACTTCGAGATGTCCAGCGTCGCGGAATCCTTCTTCGACCGCATCACTTCGTTTTCGAGCTTGTTGGCGTCACCCAGCAGGAGCTGCAGTTTGTCCAGCAACCATGTGCGATACAGGGCCAAGTCCCCGTTTTTCATTCTGTTCTCCCGTTCAGTCTTCCCGGTAGCCCCAACCATGTACTGGCCGCCATGTCCCTCGTGCCCCGTCCCTGGGCACTCGGCGGCGCGAACTGGTAGATCAATCCAGACTCTTGATTGTAACCGGGGATGCGGCGGGAATCAACATCTTTTTCCCGTTGGAGACGGCACGACGGCACGGGGTGCAGCGAGCCGAAGGCGCATGGAATCCCGCGCTTTCGATGAAGAAGTCAGTGACAGGAAAATCACGGGTAGGAAGATTCCGCTCCCGATCTCATCTTTCTGCTCGCAATCTCTCCGCGACCGAAGCGACAGAATGATGAAGACAGAATGAGGCGCGGCAGCCGGTATCCTCTCACCGCTTCACCCGCCGCACGATGCGATCCACAAGCTCGGATGGCGTGAGCGTCGAGCTGTCGAGCGTGAGGTCGGCCGCGGAATCGTAGAATGGCTTGCGGTACTCGAGCAGGTGCACGATCTCGTCGTATTGCGATTTGCCGGTGAGGCCGGGGCGCTGGGCGTCGGTGTTCGGGTCGCCCGTGATGCGATGGTAGATGGTATCGGCGTCGGCTTCCAGCAGGACGACCGTGCCGGCGCGTTTCATCGTGGCGGTGTTTGCCTGCCGCAACACGCCGCCGCCCCCCGCCGCGACGACCTGGTTGTCGCGCCCGGCGATCTCCGCCAGGCACTGCTCCTCCAGGTCCCGGAACGCCTTCTCGCCGTCGTCCGCGAAGATCTGCTTGATCGTCTTGCCCGCCTTCGCCACCAGGTAGTCGTCGGCGTCGATGAACTCCATGCCCAGCCGCTCGGCCAATGCTCGGCCGACTGTCGTCTTCCCGGTGCAGCGATAGCCGATGAGGAAAATATTCATGATGGCTTCGGGCTTTGGGCTTTAGGCTTTGGGTCGCCGGCTTCCTCCGGCCTAAAGCCCAAAGCCCATAGCCCATAGCCTTCTTCAGGCCAGCTTCTTTCGCACCACGTCCGCCATGACCTCCGCCGGTGCCGGGCGGCCGGTCCACAACTCGAATTGCGCCACGGCCTGGCTCACAAACATGCTGAATCCGCTGACGGTCCTGCAGCCGGCCAGCCTGGCCTCGCGGAGCAGCCGCGTCTCCATCGGATTATAGACGATATCGAATACCACCATCTCCGGCCGCAGCCAGGCCGCCGGGATGGGGGTCCGGTCGACGTTCGGATGCATGCCGACCGGTGTTGCGTTCAGCAGGACGTCGGCATCCGGCTTGCTCAGCTTGCTGTGTTCGATCCAGGCGCAGCCTACGGCTTCGGCGAGCTTGCATGCCTTTTCGGGCACGATATCGGTCACCGTCAGGTCCACGCCCTTCTGTTTCAGGCCGAATGCGATGGCCCGCGCCCCGCCCCCCGCTCCGATCATGACGGCGCGCTTCCCCTCCAACCGCGTCACCTTCTCCAGCTCGCCGATCGCCGCCAGGTAGTCGGTGTTGTAGCCGATCAGCCGCCCGTCGCGGTTGACCACGGTGTTGATCGCGCCGATTTCCCGCGCCACCGGATCGAGCTCGTCCATCGCCGGCATGATCGTTTCCTTGTGCGGGATCGTCACGCTGTAGCCCTGTGCGTCGATCGCCTTGAAGCTGTTCACGAAGATCACCGGCTCCTCCACCTTGAACGGCAGGTACACCGCATCGATCCCCACGTGTGCAAACGCCGCGTTGTGGATAGCAGGGCTCATGCTGTGCGCCACGGGGTTGGCGATGACGCCGTAGACGGCGGTGGTCGGCTCGATCCGGTCGTAGTGATACAGGTGCCGCAGCTCGCGGGCGGGAAGCTGGCCGGCTGCCGTTTCGCTGCCCTTTGCGAGTGCGGCGTAGGTGATCTTGCTGCCGAACTTCCTGCCGATGATCCTGCTGATCAGGCCGAGCTCGCCCATGCAGAATGCGACGGTGGACGTCTCCACCCGCTTCAGCAGGTCGAACACCCGCAGGTTGTCGCCGATATCGTTCGCCATGACGGCGATCTTGACGATGTGGGCTCCGGCGGCCACGGCTTCGTTGTGGATCGCGAGCAGGTCGCTCGGCGTTTCCTTGAAGTTGTGGTACGAGACGATCAGCTTCGACGACAGCTCGCGCAGCTCGGCGGCCGCGTCCAGCTCGATGTCGACGTAGTCCGCCCCCTGTTCGGCGGCCTTCTGGAGGGCGCCGATGCGAACGCGGTCGTC
>DATKYA010000258.1:0-3012 GCA_035528775.1 Planctomycetota bacterium
GTGAAGCTGCGGGTCTGGCGGCCGTCGCCGTAGATGGTGATCGGGCCGCCGTCGAGCGCCTGCCGCACGAACCGCGGCACCACCATCCCGTAGGTGCCCACCTGGCGGGGGCCGACGATGTTGAAGAATCGCGCGATCACCACCGGCAGCCCACGCTCACGATAGTAGGCCAGCGCGAGGAATTCGTCCAGCAGCTTCGAGCAGGCGTAGCTCCAGCGGCCCTTGTTCGGCGGGCCGAGCACCAGGTCGTCGTCTTCGTGGAACGGCACTTCCGCCCGCCTGCCATACACTTCCGACGACGACGCGAGCAGCAGCTTCTTGCGGGCAAGCCACGCCAGCTTCAGCACCGTCTCCGTGCCGCCTGCCGTCGTCTCGATCGTCCGCACGGGGCTGTGGACCACGAGGAACACCCCCACGGCCGCCGCGAGATGATAGACCATATCGCAGTCCGCCACGAGCGGGGCCATCAGCGTCTCGTCGAGGATGCTGCCAACGACGAACCGGAAGCTCGGGTTCGCCAGCAGGTGGGCGATATTGTCGTTGCGGCCGGTGGAGAGGTCGTCGATCACGGTCACGCGGTAGCCGTCGGCCAGCAGGCGTTGAGCCAGGTGTGATCCGATGAACCCGGCGCCGCCGGTGATGAGGATTCTCGAGCTTTGTGCGTTCATTGTCGGTTCCCGGTTTGGATGAGGCCGTCCTGTACAATTATACCGGATCGGCCGTCCGGGCGGATGGATTTTTCCGCATTTTTCCCCCTCGTTTCCCCAATTGCACGGGCGAACCTCGTGCTCGCCCTGCCATCCCGGCGCACCCGATCAGGCGCGATTTGCCGGCTGGATGACCTTGAAACGGTTATTTGGAGGCCTTCTGTGCTGCGTGCCTGGCACTCTGCGGGGACGGCGTCGAAACAGGTATTTCAAGGCGTTCTGCAATGCAAATCGCGCCTGAAGGATGGGATCGGCGCTCGGGGTGGGCGGTCGCCGGGCCGCCGGAGGCGGGTGCTTCGCGACGCGTTTCAGAGGGCCGTCTCCCGCGCTCCTGCGTCTGCTGCCGAAAATCGTTGAGCTTGCCCGTACCGTCGTGTACAATCGAGCTTTCCATTCTCGTGTCTGAACACGCACCACCATGACGATGAGGACGATGATGAGCAGCATCTGCTTCAACCTCTATCCGGGCGGCAGGAAGAAGGCCCTCACGATGAGCTACGACGATGGCGTGATCCACGACCGCCGTCTCGTGGAAATCTTCAACCGCTACGGGATCCGCGGGGCCTTTCACCTCAACTCGGGCAAGCTCGATACTCCCGGCTACGTTTCCGCGAGCGAGGTGGGCCGGCTGTACGCGGGCCACGAGGTCTCCGTTCACACCGTGTCGCACCCGTACCTCGGCGACCTGCCGCGCGAGCTGATCGTGGAGGAGATCATGGCCGACCGCAAGGCGCTTGAGGAACTCGCCGGCTACCCCGTGCGGGGGATGTCGTACCCCTTCGGCACGTGGGACGACCGCGTGGTCGAGGTGCTGCCGGCGTGCGGAATCGAGTACGCCCGCACGACGGACTCGCACCGCGGCTTCCACATCCCGCGCGACTTCCTCACGTGGGGAGCCACCTGCCACCACAAGTTCGAGCTGCTCGATCTCGCCCGGCAATTCGCAGCGCCATCCCATTGGTTCCGCCTGCCGCTCTTCTACGTGTGGGGGCACAGCTACGAGTTCGAGAACGACAAGAACTGGGGCCTCATCGAGGAGTTCTGCAAGGTCGTGTCGGGCGACGATTCCACCTGGTACGCCACGAACATCGAGATCGTGGACTACGTGCAGGCGATCAGGCGGGTGCAAAGCTCGGCGGACGGCACGATGCTCCGCAATCCCAGCGCCATCAGCGTGTGGCTGACGGCCGACGGCCAGTCCCGCGAGATCAAGCCGGGCGAGATTCTGACGATATGACATAGCGTTGCGCTTTGGACCAGAGGAACCGGTATGCGCCGAGTCCACTGCGTCCATTCTGTCCATTCTGTCCACTGGAATCCTCGCCTTCATGAACGACAAACACGTATCAAAAATCGCGCAGGAATTGAACCTTCGGCAGCAGCAGGTGGCGGCGACGGCCGCGCTGCTGGAGGAAGGCTCCACCATTCCATTCATCGCCCGCTACCGCAAGGAGGCCACCGGCTCGCTGGATGAGGTGGCGATCGCGGCGATCCGCGACCGGCTGGTTCAGCTCGCGGACCTGGACGAGCGCCGCGACTCGATCATCAAGTCGCTGGAGAAGCGCGGCCTACTCACCGACGAGCTTCGGGGGCAGCTTGCCGCCGCGGAGACGATGGCGGTGCTGGAAGACATCTACCTGCCGTATCGTCCGAAGCGGCGCACGCGAGCCACGATCGCCCGCGAGAAGGGGCTGGAGCCGCTGGCAACGATCCTGCTCGAGCAGGACGGGCGCGATCCCGCCGCCGAAGCCGCCGCGTTCGTGAACGCCGAGAAGGGCGTGGAATCGGCGGAAGACGCCCTCGCCGGCGCTCGCGACATCATCGCCGAGATGGTCAGCGAAGACCAGCACGCCCGAGCCAGGCTGCGCGAGCTGTTTGCCGAGAAGGGCACCTTCCGCTCCAAGGTGGGAGCCGGCAAGGAGGAGGAAGGCGCGAAATACCGCGACTACTTCGATTGGGAGGAGCCGATCGCAACCGCGCCCAGCCATCGCGTGCTGGCGATGCTCCGGGGCGACAAGGAGATGTGCCTGCTCGTGCGGCTGCTTCCGCCCGAAGACGACGCGATCGCGCTGCTCGACCGCCAGTTCGTCAAGGCCGCCAACGCGTCGGCCGAGCAGGTGAAGCTGGCAATCCGCGACGGCTGCAAGCGGCTGCTGGAGCCGTCGATGGAGACGGAAATCCGCCACGAGGTGAAGAAACGCGCCGACGCCGAGGCGATCCGGGTCTTCGCCGAGAACCTCCGCGAGCTGCTGCTGGCTCCGCCGCTCGGGGGCAAGCGCGTGCTGGCGATCGACCCGGGCTTCCG
>DATKYA010000259.1:0-5238 GCA_035528775.1 Planctomycetota bacterium
CGTCCGCGAGGGCGGCGGGATGTTCCATTCTGTGCTCACCGACGGCCGCGTCTGGGGCGTGACCCGGATCGACCCCCTGCTGCAAGACCTCCAGCCCATCCAGGTCCACGAGATCAAGGCCGAATATGCAAGCTCGCTGGCGGCAGCGTACGACCAGAAGTTCTACCTCGCCAACCAGGGGATCGTCTTCGCGTTCACCCCGGAGGCCGACTACCTCGGCCAGATGGTCTGCATGAACCGCCACAAGCTCCAGGGCAGCAACACGCTGCAGTGCGTGCTTGACGCCGATACGTTCTACATCGCGGACCATTATCGCCACATCGGGATCATGAACTGGCACGCCGACACGCTCAAGCGTATCGTGCTCGCGGCGAAGGATGCATCGAGCACGATTGCACGAATGGATGACGACAAGGACCGGTACCTGTTTGCCGCCATCACCGGGGAGAACGCGGTCGCCGTCATCCGCCCCGACCTTAGCGAACGCTGCCGCATCGGCGGCTCCGGCACGCAGCACGGGCAGATGCTGTCGATCATGGACGTGTCGGCGGCGAACGCAAGCTTCGTGACCCTCGACTCATCGCTGAGGCGGATCCAGGTATTCGACAGGAACGGCGCCTGGTTGATGGACATGCCATCCACTGGCTTCTCGCTGGCGATCGGCGATGACGGCACAATCCTGGCGCTCGAAGACTCGAACATCACCTGCTACGCGCGTCTGTACAAACCACAGGGTCACCGGTACGATCCGGAATTTGAGTCTTATCTGAATGCGGTCAAACTGATGGAGGAAGGCAAGCCTGACGAAGGACGCGCGCTCCTGAAGCCGCTGACGACGAGCACTGATTCCAACCTGGCACAGGTGGCGGCCTCGCTGATGCAGAACGACACGCTCGCCCTGGTGCGGCATTACGAGAAGCCGCGGCCCCTGACCGATGCCGAGGCCGTGCGCCTGCTCCGCGCGGACCGGCAGGGCGCGGAGGCTGTCGCCGGGGAGCCGAGCAGGGTCTTCCGCGATCCCGTCGAGCGCTGCATCTGGGCGGCGACGAACGGCGGATTCCTTCGCCGCATCGATGAATGCGAGCGCGTGACGGCGTTCGACGAATTCCCCCTGCTGCACGGTCTTGAAGGCAAGCTGACCGTGAGCGACATGCGGTTCGACAAGGACTGGGCGTGGGCCGAGACCAGCCGCGGCGTGTGCCGTTATTCCAGAAGTGACGGCGACTGGCAGTTTGTCAGAACCGTCAAGCGGCTGCGTGACCTGCCGTGACGCCGGAATTCTGAAGTAGAGACGCCCCGTGTGGGGCGTCAAGGACGTGCCACCGGCACGTCTCTACAGGGATGACCCGCGATCCCCGGCGTAGAGACGCCCCGTGTGGGGCGTCTCAGACGTGCCACCGGCACGTCTCTACAGGGATGACCCGCGATCGCCGGCAGGGATGACCCGCGATCCCCGGCGTAGAGACGCCCCGGCGGGGCGTCTTCAAAGACTGATGTCTACCCCATGTCATACTTCGAGGAAAACTATCGCATTGAATCGTGCAGATTGCGGAATCGAGACTACTCCGCACCGGGTTTCTACTTCGTCACAATTTGCACGAAGGATCGAACCTGCTCTCTCGGAGAGGTGACTGACGCGGTTATACACCGGTCTCGCGTAGGTGATATTGTCGCCGAGGAATTACAGAAGACCGGGATAATACGGTCTAATGTGGAACTGGACGAATGGGTTGTGATGCCCAATCACGTGCATGCCATCATCAGATTACTGAGCGCTTTCAGGGAAGTGAAGCAATGCTCAGGAGCTTCGCGAGAAGGGCAGGGGGCGTTCGGCCTCAAACCGAGGTCCCTGAGTTCAATCGTCGGGCAGATCAAGTCCGTCTGTACGAAACGCATACGTGCGATTGGGGTCATCGACTTTGCCTGGCAAGAGCGTTTCTTTGACCACATCATCCGTGATGAAGATTCCCTGATAAGCAAGAGACAGTATATTCGGGACAATCCCCTTCGATGGGAATTCGAGAAGGATTCCCCAGAGAACATCGAAATGTGATTGTAGAGACGCCCCGTGTGGGTGCCGACCGAAGACGGTCGGGCGTCTCAGACGTGCCACCGGCACGTCTCTACAGGGAAGACCCGCGATCCCCGGCGTAGAGACGCCCCGGCGGGGCGTCTCAGACGTGCCACCGGGGCGTCTCTACATCGACGTTCTCCGAAGTCGGAACTCCACCTTCATCGCAAATCAGATGCGCGTGCAGACCCAGACGATCTGGCTGTCGCCGCTCGCCGTGTTCCGCCAGCCCGTGGGCGATTCGTCCTCAAGGAAGATGCATTCGCCGGCGGCAACCTCGTGCTTGGCCTTGCCGACCTGCACCTGCAGCGATCCGCTTACAACGTAGCCGAACTCGGGCCCCTTCGTGGCGAAGAAATGCTCTCCGAGGCGAGTCCCCTCCGCAAAATCCACCACGTAGGCGCTGACCGTCACGTCGGGCTCATCCGGACGGAGCGCCTCGATCTTGAGCCCCGAGACCGGGGAGCCGTGCGGGAAGACCTCGATACGTGAGCCCGCCCGGTAGACCGGCCCGCCCCGCTCCTGGTGTTCGCCCTCGTCCAGCAGTTGCGCCAGGCTCACTTCGAGCACACGAGCCAGATTCATCAGGTGCTGCAGCGACAACGAAATCAGGCCATTTTCGGCCTGGGAAATCGTGCTGCCGGTCAGCCCCAGCAGCCGGGCAAGCTCGGCCTGCGACATGCGCTTGGCTTGCCGGGCATTGCGAATCCGCTCCCCCACGCGGCTCAACTGCTTGCGTGCAGCATCGACGAACGTGATCTCGCCGTCGATCACCTCGTACTGCTGGTTGAAGTGCTGCGGCCCGAGGGACCGCCCCTCCGCCTTGTGGATCTGCAGTGTGTTCAGGCCCCGCTGCCGCGACAGCCCGATCACGACCTGCGTGACGTGCCGCAGATTGGCGCAGAACGACCGCGTGTGGGCTTCGCTCTCGTACAGCCAGTACGCGATCGTCTTGAGGTCGTAGAGCCGCGGGCAGGTGTACGTGAAAAATTTGTAAGCGCGGGCCTCGTCGCCCCACAGGTCCTGCATGCCAGTCAGGCTGTCGATCACGTAGCGCGGGCCGGCACCGCATTCATCCTCGATCCTGTTCATCTCGTGGATGAACGCGTCGGGCTCGGCCGGGTTCTTGACCCGCCACACGTGGCTGAGCGTTGTGGGGTGGTCTTTCTCGTAGTAGCTGTTGAACAGGGCGTCATTCTGGCCCTTCCCGGAGGTGAAGCAGTCGACGAGGATGAATCGCGGGTTGCCCATGAACTCGCTCAGCACCTGCTCCATAGTGGCAGGAGACCGGTTGAAGCTCACGTAGACGACTGTCTGGTTGTCTGCGAGGGCAGACTGAACGAAGCTCCTGACAAACAGGTCATGCCTGCTGCCGGAGTCGGTCTCCCAGACCACGTTCTCGCCGACCTCCAGGCCGTTGAGGAGGTCATCAAGGTGATCGATACCAGTGCTGATCACTGAACTCATAGGCTGATCTCGCCTTTCACCATTCTGCCGAACTGTTCTTCGTCGATGATTTTGACGCCGAGCTTCTGGGCCTTCTCGAGTTTCGAGCCCGCTCCCGGCCCGGCCACGACGTAGCTTGTTTTCCTGCTGACGCTGGCCGATGCCCGCCCGCCGAGGGTCGCGACCAGCCGCTCCGCTTCTTCGCGCGGGAACGCCTGCAATGCCCCGGTGAACACGAAGGTGAGGCCGTCGAGCTTTCCGCCATTCACCACGGGCGCCGCCTCCGGAAACTGCACGCCGAGGGCTTTCAGGTCGGCGATCAGCTTGCGGATGTCATCCCGCTGGAAGTACTGGCGAACCGATTTCGCGATCACCGGGCCGATCTCGTGGACTGCCGCAAGCTCGTCTTCCGACGCATCCATCAGGGCGTCGATGCTCCCGAAATGCGACGCGAGCACCTGTGCCACGTGCTCCCCGACTTGCCGGATCCCCAGTGCGAAGATGGTGCGGGCGAGCGGGCTCGCCTTCGATGTTTCGATCGCCGCCACGAGATTGGCGGCGGATTTCTCGCCCATCCGATCCAGCGCGGCGAGCTGCTCCTTCGTCAGGCGATACAGGTCGGCAGGATTCCTCACCAGGCCGCTGTCGACCAGTTGGCGTGTCAGCTTGTCGCCGACGCCCTCGATATCCATGGCAAGCCGCGAGGTGAAATGCTTGACCCATCCTTCGAGCTGAGCGGGACATGCGATACCGGTGCAGCGGGCAACGACCTCCCCCTCCGGCCGGGAAACCGGTGACCCGCAGACCGGGCAACTCTCGGGCAGCTTGAACGTCGGGCGCTTCGAATGCCCCCGATCGGGCACCACCTGCACGACCTCCGGGATCACGTCGCCGGCGCGCTGCACGATGACGGTGTCCCCCTCGCGCACGTCCAGCCGGTCGATCTCGTCCTGGTTGTGCAGCGTGGCCCGCTCGACCATCACGCCGCCGATGCTGACGCGTTTCAGGCAGGCCACGGGCGTGAGCGCGCCCGTCCGCCCCACCTGCACGACGATCTTCTCCAGGAGCGTTTGCTCCTGCCGCGGTGGAAACTTGAACGCAATGGCAAACCGCGGGCTGCGCGACCGCGTGCCCAGCCGCTGCTGAAGCTCGAAGCTGTTCACCTTCACCACCATGCCGTCCATCTCGAATGGCATTTCGTCGCGCTTCGGCAGCAGCTCGTTGTAGAAGGCGAGCACTTCCTCGATGCCGCTGCACACCTTCGACGGCCTGATGGCGGGCAGGCCCAGCGACTTCACGAACTCCATCGCATCGGAGTGCTTCGCAAACGTCTTCCCCTCCACCGTGCCAAGGCCGTGGACGAAGAACTCCAACGGCCGCGACGCCGTGACCTTCGGATCGAGCTGGCGCAGCGAGCCGGCGGCGGCGTTGCGCGGATTGGCAAACGGCTCATCGCCCGCCTCGCGACGCTTGCGGTTCATCTCGTTGAACCGCTTCGACGGGAAATACACTTCGCCGCGCACTTCGAGCAGCCGGGGGAAATTGCCCATCAGCCGCAGCGGCACGCAGCGGATCGTCTTGATGTTCTGCGTCACGTCCTCGCCGGTGAAGCCGTCGCCCCGCGTGGCGCCGGTGATCAGCAGGCCGTTCTCGTAGATCAGCTCCACGGCCAGCCCGTCGAGCTTCGGCTCCGCCGCGAACTCGATCTTCGTGTCGAACAG
>DATKYA010000260.1:0-14978 GCA_035528775.1 Planctomycetota bacterium
ATCGCGCGTCGGCAGGTAGTTCTCGGCCTGGAAGATCGCCCGCCCGTGATGCGCATCCGCGGCCAGCCCGCACACGTGCGATGGGCTGTCGAAACCCGCCATCGCCGGCGTCGACCACACGTTCAGCTCGATCTGCAGCCGCTTCAGCGGGTTCTTCGTCAGCTTCTCCGACTTCAGCGGATACACGTACCGCACCAGGTCGCCCTCCAGCGGCAGCACCTGCGTGTAGCCCAGGATCACGTGTTTCGTGCTGTTCGGCTCGATCGGGAACACCCGCGCCTTGAACTGGTTGCCGCCCATCCATTCCAGCAGGGCCGGGTCGCGCTTCCGCCGCACGATGCTCTCGTACACCTCCCGTGCTCGCATCCGCTCGACCACTTCGCCCTCCATCAGCACGTTGCCCACCCACATCGCGAACCGCGAGATCGACGCCTCCGCCGGCAGCGGATAGTAGAACGTGCCCTCCAGCCGGCTGGCCGTGTTGTTCTCGAATTCCTCCTCGATCTGCGTGTAGGCGATCTGGTCGCGGATGGTCACCGTCACCGTGTGCGACTTCACCGCCAGCGGCACGTCCCTGCCGTCGATCTTCGCAACCAGGCGGCCGAGCGATTCCTCGGCGGGAAGCTGCTCGAACTTCGCGAGCCACGCCGGCGCCTCTGCGCGGTCGTCCCACCTGATCATGTCGCCGGTCAGCGAGCACGCCTTCCCGGCCGGCACGTCAAACGTTTTTCCCAGCGCATCCAGCTCCACCGTTCCCGCCGTCACCGCCAGCGACGTCCGCCCCGGCACCACCGTCACGCTGAACTCCGTGCCTTTCACGTGAATCGAGCAGGCCGGTGCGTCCACCGTCAGCGGCGTGCCGGCCCGCACTACGAAATGCGCGTCACCGCCGAGCACAGCCACGCGATCCTTCGCCGCGAACTCCACCGTGCTCGTGCTGTTCACCGAAATCTCGATTCCCCCGGTCAGCGCCACGCGAGCGCACGCCGACGGATCGTCGCCCACGCGCAGGATTCGGTCCGCCTCCACCGGAGCATCCGCGCGGGCCAGCACCCACCGCGGCTGATGGGCGTCGCGCAAGCCAACCATTCCCCGTGCGATCTCGACGCGCCCGAGCGCCGCCGTGTCCGCCGCCGGCTTCTCGATGGCCTTCGACGCCGGCGTCTGCCCCTGGTACTTCAGGTACTCCTGCAACGCCGCCGCGATGGTTTTCGCGTCCCCAATCCGCTCCGGCGCCCTCGCCCGCCGGTTCACGGCATGAAGCGTCACCGCCGCAAGCGCCGCCAGCACGGCCACCGCTGCAACCAGAACCAATGATCTTCGGGAATTGCGTTCCATCGTTTCACTCCTTGTGTGGCGAACCGGGCGTGTGTATGCGTTCCCGTGCCGACATCCTCATTCTATCCATGACCGCGCGCAGATACCAGTCCTCAATATATGTATAGACGCACACCGGCCGCAAACGTTCCACCCAAATGAGCTGCAATATGAATGGCGATGACCATGAATCGGAAAGACATGGCGTACCAGGTAGGCGGTCCGAAAACACAACGGGGAGGGCCGGATATGCCGCAAACCGGATATGCCGCGCCAAGATATGCCGCGAACAGACTTGACAATCGCCACCAGATGCGCTATAGTTAGATGGCTGAATACGGGCTACCTGAACACGCACGAACCGGGGATTCCCATATGCCTCGCACGCAGATACAGATCCGATGGCTTCATGTGTTGGCTTGTCTCGCTGTTGCCTGCTGCCTGCTGATTCCGACGGCAGGCGCGGGCACGGAACCGCCCGCCGGGCTCGACAACGTTGTCTACGGCAAGGCGCCACTGGCCGTGCAGTTCAACGCCCCGCCGCTCGGGCTTTCCGGCGGGCTCGCGTATCGTTGGGAATTCGGCGACGGCGGCTCGTCGGCCGATCCCGCGCCGCTCCACGTCTACCTCGCCGAAGGCCAGTTCACCGCCCGCGTTACCGTCACCGAAGTCACGGGGGCATCCGCATCGAAAACCGTGACCGTCTACGTGGGCGGGCAGGATGCCGGCAGCTACCCCGCCGGCGACGTGAACCGCGACTGCCTGGTGAACATCCTCGACCTGATCGCCATCCGGAACAAGCTCGGTGCCCCGGCCACGGGCGATCCCGCCGACGTGACTGGCGACGGGAAGATCGATATGCTCGACCTGATTACTGCCCGTGACCACCTCGGCCACCGCTGCGGCGACGCGAACGCCGACTCCGCCATCCTTGTCGGCAGCCAGATGGCCGACGTCCTGCCGCCGGAGGCCGCTGCGCCCAAATGGGAGTACGCCGGGATGTGGGAGACCGCCGGGGCCACCACGCCCACAAGCTCGGCCGGCAAGTTCGCACAGCGGGCACAGGTGTGGGACCTGGGCCAGACGGTTCCGTTCACCTTCACGGGTAAGGTCGCGCGGCCGCAAGGCTCGTCCGTGCCGTGGGTCTGCACCGTCCGTAACTACTGGGGCGAGCTGCTGCAATCGTCCGCCGGCACCGCCTACGTTGGCGCCGACGGCACAGTGACGGCCTCCGCCGCGTGGACGGCAAACTGCCTCGGCATCGTGGGAATCGAGTTCCGCACCGACTTCGCGCGCTCCGCCATCTGGGTGGCCGTGATCCGGCCGATCGGCTCGCTGTGGGACAGCCCCGCCAACCCCTTCGGTGGCATGGGGCAGCACCCCGGCTACGAGGAATTCATCCCCTACCTCGACATCCAGAAACGCATCGGCATGAAGACGCTCCGCGTCGAGATCGCCACGCCCAGCGTCGCACCGTCGCCCACAACGATCGACACGGCCTACCTCGACAGCCTGATCGACCCGCTCAACGCCCGCGGCTTCCGGGCCGTCCTGCTGCTCACCTACCTGCCCGGCTGGATGAAGGCCGGAAGCGGCTGGCGCCCGGAATGGTCGACCACCGACGCACGCAGCGACTGGTTCGCGTCGATGGTCGGCAAGGTCGTCGCCCACTGCTCGCCGAAGGGCGTGAAGCACTACGAAATCTGGAACGAGCCGAACCTCAGCCACTTCTGGCCGTGGGGCGGGGCGGCCTACTGCGACCTGCTCCGCAAGTGCTACCAGGCGGCGAAGGCGGCCGATCCCGGCTGCTCCATCATCAGCGGCGGCATGCCCAGCCTGCCCGGCGCCTTCTCAGGCGAGATCGGCTCCCTGCTGATCGACGGCTCCTATCGCCCGTTCTACGACATCCTCGGCGGCCACTACTACCGGGCGTGGGCCGGATACTCGCCCGAGCACCCGTCGAACGCGATGAACTCCGCCTTCCGCCAGTCCGTTGCCCGCGCCGATGCCGCCGGCAGGCCCACGTGGGACACCGAAAGCGACTACGGCTACTTCTTCCAGAACGAGTGGGAATCGATGAACTGGTACACCCGCCAGATGGCGATAATGCTCGCAGCGGGCGTGCGGCAGATCACCCAATACAACCTCGCCAACGCCAAGGAGAAGCTCGGCTATACCAGCACCTGGTGGCACAACTTCTTCGCGATGATCGCAAACCACCGGGAGCCATCGTTCACCTACGACTCGTGGCCCACGCTGGGCAGCTACACGAAATCGGCGGACTGCTTCGTCTACACTCCGCTGCCGCGGTTGCCGGCGTTCTCGGCGTCGGTACACGAGCTGACGGGCGCCGCGGAGTGGACGCAGGCGTCACTGCCGGACGGCAATTGGGCGTTCGTGTGCAGCGTCGGCGGTGTGACGCGGGCCGTGTGCTGGCGGGGTGGGGAAGACCTGTTCACCAAGCCGGAGCAGTTCGTTCGCGGGCTGAAGGTCGGCGTGCAGCCGTCGGCCGTGCGCGATGTGTTCGGCAACGAGATCGCGGCGTCGACGGTCCTGCCGCTGGGGCCCTCGCCGGTCTACGTCGATGTTGCGGGCGCCTCGGTGGGGGGGGTGAAGGCCGCCATTGAGGCCGGCGCGATCCAAGCGTCGCCGGGTGTGCAGGCCGGCAGCTTCAATCTGCAGTTCATTGCCGAGAAGCTCCGCCGCAAGACGACCGGCATGCCGCGCCGGTGGCACGTGCTCGGTCCGATCGCCGATCCCGCGAAGTCGAGCTTCAACTCGATCCTGCCCGCCGAGATTGCCATCGCCCCCCTCGGCACCGCACGGATGGCCGGCACCGCCTACGCATGGGCGCCGCGCCCCGCGAGCATCGAAGCAAACTCGTCGAAAATCGACCTGCAGGCGGCGTTCGCTCCCGACAACGCGAACAAGACCGCGATCCTGTACGCGGCGTTCATCAGCCCGACGGCCCGCCGCGGCCGCATTCACTTCATGGCGAGCGAAGACGTGCGAATCCAGGTCAACGGCGTCCAGATCGCAAGCATGGGGCCGTCGGGGCCCCTCCAGCCCAACCGATACTCCGCACCCGGCGACCCCGAAGGCTGGGGCATCTACTGGGGCGTCAAGCCGGGGCTGTTCGACATCCACCCCGCCCGCAATATCGTCGTCGTCAAGGTTCACGGCAGCACCGGGCAGTTCGGGCTGTTCTTCCGCATCGCGTGGGAGAATTTCGAGACCATGAACGATCTCGTGTGGGAACCATGAAGAAATGAGGAATGAGGAAAACCCAACGATACCGGCAGCAGGAGGATAACCATCATCCGTCGTAGGGGCGAACCGTCGTGTTCGCCCTCGTCCGAATGTTCATACCACGCCCGATTTGCCGTAGGGGCGAACCGTCGTGTTCGCCCTCCTCACGTCCGCGCAACCGGCTGTAGGGGCGGGTCCCCGCGCCCGCCCTCTTCGCAGTCTGTCCGGCCGAGGCAATCGCCGCGGGGCGAACTCTGCATTCGTCCTCCGCACAAACCGCCAATGACGTTTAACAGCCCGGGGTTGGGGGTCCATCATCCGGTGCCCCGGCAACGGGAATCCTCCGCGTGGCCGCCAGGACCAGGATCACGGCGACCGGCAGAATCCAGCCCGTCCAGCCCGTGATGCCCGCGTGCAATGTATCGACCTCGGTGCCGGCCTTCGAGAACAGGAAGACTGCCCCGGCCGATCCGTTCAGCGCGCCGTGGCCGATCACCGCCGGCCACACGCTTCCCGTGGCGAGGCGCGTCCATCCAAACAGAATTCCGAAAATGATGCAGAACGCCACCATGAAGAAGACGCCGAGCACCGGGTGCTTCGGGTAGTTGTGCCCGAGCAGGATGACCGGCGTGTGCCATAGCCCCCACACCACACCGGTCAGGATCAGGGCACGCCATTGGCCAAGCGGCAGGAGCTTCGGCAGAAGATACCCGCGCCATCCGATTTCCTCGCCGAACGCGAAAACCGCATTCAGCACGGGAGCCACGGCGACGCTCGCAAGCTGCAGTGCCACGAGCACGCGGATCGGAATCGGCGGCATGCCCGCCGCACCGGATGCCGAACGAATCATCTCGCGAAAGCCCGAAAACTCCCGCACGTCGAGGCTGTAGAACCCGAGGGCGGCACTGACGAACGGCGCCGCGATTGACAGCAACGGAATGATCAGCCAGCAGAACGCCCAGTAGCGCCACCATCCCCTGGCTCCCAGGCGCAGCCCCGCAAGGCGCACCCAGCCCGAATCCTTCGCCGCCAGGAACACGGCGACGGCCACGCCGGCGGCCGGAATCAGCATCATGCACGGCAACAGCAGCTTGGCCAGCGGCTGCTGCAGGCCCTTCCCGTTCAGCCATAGCGGCAGGTTGATCAGCCACGCGCCGCAAAACGAGAACGCCACGAATACCAGGATTCCACGAAGATCGAGCCTGCTGTTCATTGAGATCCAGCCCCCAGGCCGCAGGCGATGCGGCGCACGATTGCTGCTGTCGGGAGGGGTCAATTTGCCGGGTCGGGAAACGGCGCGTCCTGCGGTTCGCGAGGCGACGCAGCGGGATCGACGGCATCCAGGCTGCGGGGCCACCGCTGACGCTCGCGGTCGTCCCGGTAGATATCCACGCCGGCAAACCCCAGCACGAAATCGAGCAACTGCCCGGGATCGAATCCCACTTCGAAGCCGACGAGCACGTGCAGCGAGAAGGTGAACTCGGCCGCGCCGCGCTCGGTGTCGGCCCACGCCGGCTGAAGCTCGCTGGCCGGGTCGGGCTCGGGGAGCCAGGCGTTCCCGTAGATCGGATCGCGGGTGGTCTCGGTGTAGCCGTTGATGAAGGCGATGCCGTGCCGGTCTTCCTTCCACACGCCGCCCTCGCGCCCCACGAACCCGACCTTGGTGGTGTTTTCGTAGCTGCCGGCGCTGATGCGGCCGTAGCGGGTGGCGGATGCATCGATGCTCGCGCCGAATCCCGCGCCGACGTTCAGCCGGCCGATATCCGCGAAGTCGTTCGCACGCTGCTCCCACCTGCCCGTGCAGCCGGAGGTGGAGATGACGATCAGGAACATCAGAATGGCAAGTCGCATTGAGTTGTTCAGTTGTTCAGTTTGATCAGGTGTCCGGTTGTTCGATCGATCAGTTGATCATGTGCGGGCGAAAATCATAGGGATGGAGGGGGAGGGAATCAAGGGAAAAGACGGGATGGGGCGGATGAAAACGAAGGGGCGACCCGGCGCGTCGCCCCCGCTACGTCCCTGTTTGCGGCCTCTTGAGTGCCTTCTCCGCCGGATCAGAAGTGTTCCGCGCGGGCGCCGCCAAGTGAATACGGCCTCGGCGGGCGAGCGCGCACAAACTCCATGCGCCACCCGCGCGGGCGGATCCATCCCGAAAGATCTGCCGCTGTTACCGCGACGAGCGCGGACCGGAACAACCGCTCGTCACACT
The DNA here is from genome assembly GCA_035528775.1 of Planctomycetota bacterium. Taxonomy (GTDB): domain Bacteria; phylum Planctomycetota; class PUPC01; order JABMSA01; family JABMSA01; genus DATKYA01. The sequence goes on from DATKYA010000260.1 coordinate 6,776, forward strand.
TGCGGTGTTTCCGGCTTCGGAGCTTCCGGGTTCAGCTCGGTGCTGAGGTCCTTGTAGGGTTTGAACTTCAGCCCCTTCTTTCCCGGGATCATCAGCTTCTCGCCGGTGCGGGGGTTGCGCCCCTCGCGCGGCTTGCGCTCGGTGACCCTGATCACGCCGAACCCAGGAAACGAGAACTCGCCTTCGCTTTTCAGCTTCGCGACCGCCACGTTCAGCAAGCTCTGGTAGAAATTCGCGGCGTCGGCGCGCGACAGCCCGGTTGCCGCCATCAACTCGTGCAACAATTCTTCGCGTGTCACGGTACAGATCTCCTTTCATCTACGTGAGAGCGCCACTGTTCTAAACGACCTCATGCCCTCAAATCGTGCCAAATCGGTTTCGCAGGGCGGGCAACCGCGGCCCGCCCCCCCAAGTGCCGGGGCATTCGTCTAGAACCGCCCCGAGCGGAGAATATCCCAAACAAGCCACAATCCAAGCATCGCGGCGATCACGAATCCCGCGATCCCGATCGCCGAGACCCCGCGAACGGCCAGAGTTCCCGCCTGCAGCGTGATGGAAGATCCCACAATCGTCGCCGCAAGGATGATGCTGATCGACAGTCTATTGCTGACGCGATCAAGCTCCGAGAGCAGGCCTTCAAGCCCCTGGTGCCTGAACGCCATAGTGAGAGTGCCCGCCTCGATCTTCTGGATGATGGTCTTCAGATGGCGGGGCAGTGTGTGGATCAGCCGCGTGATGTGCCACAGTTGGCGGCCCGCGGCTTTCGCGGCCTTGCCGGGCGACACCTTCTGGAGCATGAGGCGGCGCGCCTCCGGCTCGATCACCTCGGCGATGTTGAAATCGGGATCGAGCGTGCGGCCCACGCTGGTGATCAGCACGAGCGACCGCATCAGCATCACCAGGTCGCGCGGCATCACCAGCCCATGGCTGCGGGCCACCCGAAAGGTGTCGTTCAGCACGGCCCGGGCGTCGATCCGCTTCAGCGGCATGCCGTAATACTTGTAGAACATGTCCAGCAGGTCGGCCGTCATCCGCCGCGGATCGGCCAGCGGGGCCTCGCCCAGCTCAAGATACACGTCGATCAGCACGTCCAGGTTCCGCGATGAGATGGCGATGAGGGCGGTGGTGAGCTGCGCGAGCAGCTCGTCGCTGAGGTGCCCCATCATTCCGAAATCGAGCAGGCCGATGTTCCCTTCGCTGTCGATCACCATGTTGCCCGGGTGCGGATCGGCGTGGAAGAATCCGAATTCGAGGTACTGCTTGATGAATGCCTGGCCGAGCGCTCGTGCCAGTGCCGGGCGGTCGACGCCGCGCCGGTCCAGCTCGTCGATGTCGTCCGGCCGGATTCCGCTCATCCGCTCCATTGTCAGCACGTTGGTGGTGGTGTAGTCCCAGTAGACTTCCGGGCTGGTGATATGGGGCATCTGCGGCAGCAGCTTGTGGAACTTCGACGTGTAGGACGCTTCAACAACGAGGTCGAGCTCCTTGTGAATGGCATTTTCGAACTCGTCGACGACCCGCACGGGGGTGATGGTGGGCCAGTTCTTCTCGGCCTGCCGTGCGAGGAATCGCAGGATTTCGATGTCGCTGCGGATCTTGCGTGCGATGCCGGGCCGCCGCACTTTCACCACCACGGGTGTCCCGCCGGCCAGCCGGGCACTGTAGACCTGGGCGATCGAGCCCGACGCGAACGGCTGATCGGGAAACTCGCTGAAAATCGCTTCGATCGGCTGGCCAAGTTCCCGCTCGATGATCGTCCGGGCTTCCGGCGTGGGGAACGGCGCCACGGCGGTCTGCAGCTTGCGAAACTCGGAAATGTACGGCTCGGGAACGAAGTCGGGGCGGGTCGACAGTATCTGGCCGAGCTTGATGAACGTGGGGCCGAGTTCCTGCAGCACGAGTGCCAGCCGGCGGGCGATGGTCTCCTCGTCGGGCGGAAGTATTTCCACCCGGCGGGTGACCATCCGCCCGACCAGCGGAATGTATTCCGGAAGATTGAGGCGGGTGACCACGTGGCCGAGGCCATGGCGCCACAGCGTTCGCAGGATCTCCGCGACACGCTGGATGTTGTACGGCAAGTGGGCGATGTCCTTCAGCGCCATGCGCGCGTTCCAGTTAGTCCGTTAACATCAAGCTCGCCACGAGCGGGCCGTCTTGCGCCCGTCGTGCGGCCTACGCCCATCCGGGGGCATACGCACGCCGTATGCCCTCCGTCAGCGCCCGATAACCTGCACCATGAGCCGAGTGCGGGCCGTCTTGCGCCCGTCGTGCGGCCTACGCCCATCCGGGGGCATACGCACGCCGTATGCCCTCCATCAGCGCCCGATAACCTGCACCGTGATGCCGAATGCCTTGAAGTCCTTCCTGCACTGCTCGGTCTGCTCTTCGGTGGCATTTCGCAGCACGGTGACGATTGGCCGGTTCATCGCGGAAAGCGCGTCGGTGAGCGACACCTCCTGGTATTTGGCGATGATCTCAGCCACCGGTTTCCTCTGGGCCGGCTTGAGCTTTGCCATGAATGAAACTCGGAACGTGCCGGCGGGAGTTTCCGTTTTTTTGGCGGCGGGTGCGGGCTTTTCGTCTTGAAAGCGGATTTCCGCCTCCTGCGGCGCAGCGCGCCGCGCGGGCTTGGCCGCCGATGCGGGTGCCGCCGGCTGAGCCGGTTTCGCGGGAGCGGGCGGCGGCTGCGGAGCGGTCGGCCTCGCCGCCGCCGATGCGGGTGCCGCGGGCGGAACGGGAGCCGCCGGCTGAGCCGGTTTCGGCGCGGGCGCTGCCGGCTTCGCCGGCTCGATCTCCTGCAGGAACTCCAGCTCATCGTCGTCATCGGTGGAGCGCGACCAACTGCCGATCGGCCCCTTCGCCGGGGCCGGGCTGGGTGCTGCCGGCCTGGCGGGCGGGGCAGGCGGCGGGAGAACCGATTCCCGTGCTTCCGCCTGCTGTGGCTGCTGGCCTTCCAGTTCCGCGAGATCGGCGGCCAGATCGAGGAATCCGGCTTTCGGCTCGCCGGCGGGTTGGGGCGCGGCCGCCTCCTTGCGAGGGGCGGCCGGGGCGGGCGCGGGTTTCGCCGCCGCCGGTTCCGCCGGGCGTACTGCCTGTGCGGCCGCCTGCTGCGCCTTCGCCGATTGCACGATCAGCCGCTCGCCGCAGTGCGGGCAGACGAACACGTTGCCGCGATGCCGCGCGATCTCCGGCATCACCGGCCAGCTCAGCCGCTTCAGCGTGGTGGCTTCGGACGTCAGCGCAATATCCACGCCCAGCCGCCGGAGGCAGCCAAGGCTGCTTTCGACGTTTCGCGCCTGTACCGCCGTGAGCTTGTCGAGCAGCACGATCGGAGCCGCCTGCACGATCTGTCCCGCCGGGGCCTTGTCCAGCGGCAGCAGCGCGGTCAGCTCGCTCACCACGCGCTCGGTGGCCTGAGCCGGTATCGCCTTCAGTATCAGCCGGTATTCCTGACCTTCGGGAAAGTCGTTCATTACTTCAAACTCCTCTCGAAAGCGAACCAATCTTAACCTGAATAGTAACAGTTATGCTGCGAGAAGTCAAGAAGTGTTTTGAAAAAAACAAGGCGGCGATTGGCGAAGTGCCGCCCGGTGGCGTCGAGGCCGTCCGCAGGTTCCCTCCCGCCGACTGCCAAGAAATGTCTTGAAGATTCCCGCCGGGTCGAATATAATGGAGTATGAGCGGAATGGCCGCAGCCGGCGCGGTTCCCTGGATGCTGGACACCAACGGGCGACCTGCTTCGGAGCCTGCATGCTGAAAGAGCTTACGAAAGGATTCTTCAAGCGGAATCCGATTTTTGTGCTGATGGTGGGCCTCTGCCCGACGCTCGCGACCACCACGAGCATGAAGAACGCACTCGCCATGGGCATGGCCGTGATCGCCGTGCTCTGCTGCTCCAACACGATCATCTCGCTGGTGCGCAGGGTGATCCCCAAGGGCGTGCGAATTCCCTGCTACATCGTGATCATCGCCGCGTTCGTCACCATTGTCGAGATGCTGATGAAATACTCGCTCCCGCTTGAGGTGAGCGAAAAGCTCAGCATCTTCATTCCGCTGATCGTGGTGAACTGCATCATCCTGTATCGTGCTGAGGATTTCGCATCGAAGAACAGCGTGGCGGCGTCGCTGCTGGACGGGCTCGGAATGGGCGGCGGCTTCACGCTCGCCGTGCTGGCCGTTGCCGCGGTCCGCGAAATGGTCGGCAACGGGACGGTCTTCGGCCTGAAGCTCGCAACAGCGTATAACCCCGTAGCGGTGCTCACGCTGGCGCCGGGCGCCTTCATCGTGCTGGGCCTGCTGCTGGCGTTCCTCCGGTGGAGGAGCCTGCGCAAGGTGAAGGCCTACGCATTCGTCCCCGCTCCCAGGCCCGCTCCCGGTGCACAGGAGGTGACTGCCTGATGTTCGAGCACATGCCTTCCATCATCATCGGCGTGGTGCTGATCAACAATTTCGTGCTGGCACAGTTTCTCGGGCTGTGTCCGTTCATCAACTCGTCCGACAAGACCGACAAGGCGTTCTCGATGGGGGCGGCCGTCACCTTCGTGATGACGATGGCCTCCTTCGTCACCTGGCTGCTCTACACGTACCTGCTGAAGCCGGATGCGTGGCTGCTGAAGAAGCTGTTTGCCGGCACGATGATCCCGCAGATCGGACTGCAGGCGGTGCTGCAGACTGCAGTCTACATCCTCGTGATTGCGGCGCTCGTGCAACTGGTCGAGATCTTCCTGAAGAAGAAGATTCCGGTGCTGTACCGCTCGATGGGCATTTTCCTCCCGCTGATCACCACGAACTGCGCGGTGCTGGGCGTGGCCTTGCTGAACACGTCGTACGCCAAGATGCAGCTCACACTGCTGGAAGCGGTGGTGCAGGGCTTCTTCGCGGGAATCGGCTTCACCCTGGCAATGCTGCTGATGTCGGGCGTTCGCGAGCGGCTGAGCCGGCTCAACGTGCCCGAGCCGCTGCGCGGCGCACCATTGGCATTCATCGGCACCGGCCTCATGGCACTGGCGTTCCTCGGATTCGCCGGAATGGGGTGAGGAAGAGAATGAGGAATGAGGAATGAAGAAAGGCAATAACTGGGAAACTACCCGATGAATCCCATAGACATAACATACCTCGTGACCATATCGACCGCTGCGATTGCCGGCCTGGCGATCATCTTCGGGCTGGGCCTGGCGATCGCATCGCGGATATTCGCCGTCGACGCCGATCCTCGCATTGAGAAGGTGCTCGACAATCTTCCCGGCGTCAACTGCGGCGCCTGCGGGAAAGCCGGTTGCTCCAATCTCGCCGAGGCGATCGCCAAGGGCGAGGCCCCTCCCGACGCCTGCCCCGTGGCGACTGCCGAGGCCCACAAGATCATCGGCGAGATCATGGGCGTGGCCGTCGGCGCGAAGAAGCGCAAGGTGGCCGTGCTGCTCTGCAACGGCGGCAACCGGGTGGACTCCCGCCACGACTACAGCGGCGTGCGCGATTGCCGGGCGGCCGCGCTCCTGCACGGCGGCTACAAGCAGTGCGAATACGGCTGCCTTGGCCTGGGCACCTGCGTTGAGGCATGCCCCTTCGAAGCGCTTCGCATGGGCAGCGACGGCCTCCCCGAAGTGATCGAAGAACGCTGCCGCGCCTGCGGAAAGTGCGCCGAAGCCTGCCCCACCGGGCTCTTCGTCATTCAGCCGGTGTCGAAGAACGTCCACGTGCGGTGCAAGTCCTGCGACAAGGGAGCAGTCACCAAGAAGGCCTGCGCCGTCGGCTGCATCGGCTGCAGGAAGTGCGAGAAGGAGTGCCCCGTCGACGCAATCAAGGTGAACAACTTCCTTGCTTCAATAGACTACTCCAAGTGCATCTCGTGCGGAAAGTGCGCGAAGGTCTGCCCGCAAGGCACCATCGCAGATTTCCGCAAGGCAAGGAAGGCTGGTGAGCCTATCCCGTCGGTCGTCGCATTCACCACTGCCACGGCCGCACCTGCACAGGCTGGTGAAGTGACCGCGTAGCGTGAGGACGTGAGTGTGCCCTTCGAAGAAGCGGACAACGTTGGGGCGGCCCGGCTTTCTTTCGCCCGGCCGCAAAGGAGTGTACGAATGAAACCCAGCATCGTGATCGCGAGTGTTGCCCTGGCCGTGTCGTTGGCGTCCGCTTCCTTCGCACTGGAGCCGATGTGGGAGCTTGATGTCGAATTCGGCCATCCCCAGATCGTCACCATCAACAGCCCTACGGGCGACTCGACCTACTGGTGCGTGGTTTACACCTACACGAGCTCGTCCGAGCAGCCGCGGAACGCCCACCCGAGGGTCATGCTTGCAACCAATACCGGCAAGACCTACGAAGACACCTACGTGCCCGCTGTTCTCGCCATCGCCAACAAGAAGAATGGCGGCAAGCTGGCGAATTCCACCAATTCCGCGTGCGAGCTGAAGCCCGGCGAAGGCCGGCGCGCCGTGGCGGTTTTCGACAAGGTCGACAGCGACACCTCCCTGCTCACCCTCATGGCCTACGGGCTTTCCGGCAGGCGCGTTGAATCGCGCGACGGGCAGCCCGGCGTCTTCTCGCGGGCATACAAGATCCAGTATTCCATCCTCGGCGACCGCTTCAACTTCACCCCTTCCCGTCTCAAGAAGGAATCGAGCGGCTTCGTGAGCATCTTCAGGACCAAAGACGGCACCGTGATCGAGGAACCCGTGATAATAGTGCCCGTTGAGGACGAAGTGAAGGCCGGTAAGCAGGAAGCCACCACGCCGCAGGCGATCAAAGCCCCGGCAAAGGCCAGCTTCTCGGAAGACGAAGGCGAAGGAACCGGCGCCGTCGACGAGGAAGACGCGGAAGAAGCCACCGAGGAAGCACCGGCGGAGGAATAGCGCTCAATGGCGTGAGATTAAGACCGGAACAGGGCGGGCGATTCCGCCCCTACGAGGGCCCCGCTTCCTTAATCCCACGCCACTGGGAATAGCGCTCGTCATCCCAATCAGAAATCAGGAAGCTCGGCCGGCGGAAGATGCCAGCCGGGCTTCTTGCATGCAGGCTGCAGGCGACAGGCAACAATCAACGGTCAACAGTCAGCGGCCAACAGCCAACGACCCGCGTTCAACGGCCACCTTGCGGAAGTTGGGAGTATCCCTTCTGACTCCTGACTCCTGATTTCCGATCTTCCAGCCTTCTTATCTTCTTGACTTCTTGCCTTCTTATCTTCTTCCTCTTCCTCACACGCTCACTTCCACCGGCACCAGGTGCTCGGTGAACCAGTCGATGGTCTCCCGCAGCACCTTGCCGCGTTCCTGTTCCCCGGCGAAGTCCGCGGCGGCATCGGAGACGATCGCCAGCCTCTTCTGCACTTTCAGTACGCCGTAGAGGTTCTTATATGGCCCGAGGAGGGGATCGTCGGAGCCAGCGATGATCAGCGCGGGAGTGGTGATCATCGGGGCATACTGCATCACCAGCCCGGCCTTGGGGTTGCGGAGCACGAGCGCGGAGAAGCGGAAGTCGGTGAGCGCGACCATCAGGGCCGCCAGCCCGCCCGTCCCTGAGCCGTGGATGCCGATCACCCCGTTGCATTGGGCCTGGCGAAGGGCGTAGTCGATCGCCCACAGAAGGTCGTCGCTCTGTTGCTCGGGGGTAGATTCGTCGAGCTTTCCCCGGCTGGAGCCGTGGCCGGTGAAGTCGAACCGCAGCGGAATGATCCCCGCATCGACCAGCCCCTGCGCGATCAGGGCGTCCAGCGGATCGTCCTTGCCGGAGCCGGCGTCGTGGGCGAACACCACGGCGGGGAGCGGCCCCGGCCGGTCAGGCGGCAATTCCCAGTAGCCCGCGAGTTTCTGGCCGCGGCTGTTCTCGAACTCGATGGCGGTTATTTGCGTCGTCGACTCCACGTGCGTGCCCTCCGGCCCTCACGATTAGAACACCGCGGGCGGAAGCTTACTCACCAATGAACTGGAGGATCAGCTCGCGGCGACGTGAGCGCGTGTCGAAGTCGATCAAGATGATCTGCTGCCAGGTGCCGAGCATCAGGTTCTTCGAGCGGAAGGGCACCGTCAGCGACGGCCCCAGCAGGCTGGCCCGCAGGTGCGAGTGACCGTTGTTGTCGTGCCAGGTCTCGTCGTGGTGGTAGCGGCCCGGCGGCACCAGCTTGTCGAACAGCTCCGGCACGTCCTTGATCAGCCCCGGCTCGTACTCGATGGTCGTGAGGGCGGCGGTGGCACCCGGCACAAAGATC
>DATKYA010000261.1:0-3572 GCA_035528775.1 Planctomycetota bacterium
TCGCCATACAGTGCGATGATGTCGATCTCGCCGCGCCGGCACGTGTAGTTGCGCTTCAGTATCTTATGGCCGTTCTTCCTGAGGATTGCGGCGGCGACGTCCTCGCCTTTGCCGCCGAACTTTTTGCGCTGGTCGGCGCCGTCGGGCGGACCGGTCGAAGGCGCGCCGCGAATCCCCAGAAGCTTCAGAATGGCGTTGAGCATACCCGGATTATAGCACGGCACGGCACGGCGAATCAAGGGGCGGCAGCGGAATGGTTGGCAGCGGAATGGTCAACGATGCACCCCGGCTCAGTTGCGTGCCGGGGATTCTCATCTTTCGTCACTCATCGTTCCTGCCACACGTGCTTGTTTCGCCTTGAGATGCGCGACGAACCAGTCTCGTGCGAGCCGGGCAACTTCCTCGAGCTTGCCGGCCTCTTCAAACAGATGCCCCGCCCCCGGCACGATCTCAAGCTGGTTCTCGCATCGGAGTTGCCGGGCGGCATCGCGGTTCATCTCGATGACGGCGCTGTCGTATCCGCCGACGATCAGGAGCACGGGTGCCTTGACGGCGGGCAGTGATTCGGCGGCGAGGTCGGGCCGACCGCCGCGCGACACGACCGCGAAGACCGCATCCGGGCGGTTCGCGGCCGCCACCAGCGCAGCCGCCGCACCCGTGCTGGCACCGAATAGGCCGATCCTCAATCCCCGCGTGCGTTCCTCGCGGCCCAGCCAGTCGATCGCACCCGCAACCCGGTCGGCCAGCAGGCCGATATCGAACCGCAGGTGCCCGGTAACCTCGTCGGCTCGCTGTTCCTCCAGGCTCAGCAGGTCCAGCAACAGTGTGGCGAGGCCGCCGCCGTTCAGCGTGCGCGCCACGGCCCGGTTGCGCGGGCTGAACCGGCTGCTCCCGCTGCCGTGGGCAAAAGCAACAATAGCCTCCGCGCCTTCAGGAATGACAAGGTCGGCGTGCAGCCTTCTATCACCGGCCTGCACGGTCACATCGTCGGGTTGCAGTCCTGTTTTCACCATCGGTACCTCACACCAGTACACATCATGCGGTTCAAACGTGGCGGACAATAGTGCCTTCGCACATGCAAACGTTGCCAGCCGGACGAGACGCGCCGGAATGGGGATCGAAGGTAAACTCGAATACCACGTAGCGACCGGCTTTCGGTGTGACCACGATATCCTGCGGCAGGTTGTTGTTGATCAACTCGCCCGTGGCAACGGGGTCGCCCCAGACATCCGGGTCATCGCTGACGTAGACGTTGTAGCCCTTGGTGCGGCCGTTGTGGTGCGGCAGGCGCTGGAGGTAGCCAACCAGGCCGATTGTCCAGTTGGCGCCTTACTTCTCGTCTCCGACCACCGCGGAAGGTCGGGCGATGAATGAACTCGCATTCCGTGGAGTTTTCTGGTACAATTCCTGTGAGTATGTCTTTCCGACCCTGACGCGGGGATTCCGATGACGCGCCGCTGCTTCCTTGCCGGTGTCCTGCTGCTGCTTGCCATCATCGCGGCGATGACGTACAACGATCATGCCCTGGGCAATACCCCGCTCACGGGCGGTATTCATCTTCCGCTGGTCGTCGCGTTTCTCGCGATCGTTTTCTCGGCACTGGTGAATCCGATCCTGCGGCGCGTGGCCCCGAGGCAGGTGTTCTCGCAGGCTGAGATCATCGTGATCTGGAGCATGCTGGCAGCCGGGCTGACCATCCCGTCGTGCGGCGTGCTGCGCTACCTGCTTCCGATGCTGGTGGCGCCGTTCTACTTCGCGGGCGAAGGCACGGCGTGGCAGCGGGCGTTTCACGAGCACGTGCCGGCGTGGCTGGTGCCGTCGAAGGATCCGCTCAGCCCGGTGGTCACCATGTTCTACGAAGGCGCCCGGGGAAAGCCCGTGCCGTGGGATTCGTGGATCACTCCCTTCTTCGGCTGGGGCGTGATGCTGATGGCGGTGTTCTTCGTGATGTTCTGCCTCACGTCGATCGTCCGCCGCCAATGGGTGGAGCACGAGCGGCTGACGTTTCCGCTGGCGCGGATTCCGCTGGAGATCACGGCGCCGCCGGAATCCGGCCGCATGCTCAACGCCCTCTTCCGAAATCCCGCCACGTGGCTTGGCGTGGCCATACCCGTGTGTTTTTGGGGAATGGCGATCGTGCAGAAGTTCTACCCGTGGTTCCCCCGCATCAACAACGCCAACTACGACGTGATCCGCGTGCTGCACACGATGAATGGCTGGCAGGGGCTGTTCAACATCTATTTCCTCGCCCTCGGCGTCACCTTCATGCTGCCGACGGACGTGTCGCTTTCGTTATGGCTGTTCTTCGTGCTGGGAAACGTCCAGCGGATCATCCGCTACCGGTACGGCCTCGTGGGGCAGGAGTTCGACCTGCAGCAGCAGGCGGGCGGGTACTTCGCGTTCGCCGGGATCGCGATCTGGACGATGCGAAGGCACCTGCGCGACGTGTTCCGGCGCGCGCTGCTGGGTGCTCGCGACGTCGACGATTCGGCGGAGGCGCTGCCATACAGGGTGGCGGTGTTCGGCGGGCTGCTGGGCGCGGCGGTGGTGGTGGGCTGGCTGTGCCTGGCCGGTTGCCCGCTGCCCGTTGCCGTGCTGGTGGTGCTGATCTCGTGCCTGGGGTTCCTCGTGCTCTCGCGGTTTGTGGCCCAGTGCGGGCTGATCCACGTGTCGTTCCGCCCCAGTGCGATGCCGATCACGGAGGACCTCGCCGGTGCCTCGACGATCGGGCCGCGGGGCCTTACCAGCCTCACGTTCTACGAGGCCGCCATTTTCGGCGACCAGCGCGAAACGCTGATGCCCTCCGTGCTCAACAGCACCCGCATGGCCGAGAACAGGCTGAGCCTGCGGAAGCTGTTTGCCGCTATGGCGGTGGCCGTCGTCATTTCGTATTCGCTCGCTTACTTCCTGCAGGTGTGGGCGTTCTACAGGTTCGGGGCGGGCGGCGAGAACGGCTATTGCACCTATCACTACCCGCGGAACTCGCTGAATCACCTGGCGTCGGCCGTCGGCACGAAGGAGGGCATTCTGAACATCGGCTGGCCCGGCGTGCGGCACCTGGCGATCGGTGCGGGAGCATTTGTGCTGGTGGACCTGCTGCGCCGGCGGTTCTGCTGGTGGCCGATTCACCCGATCGGCCTGCTCACCATCCGCACGTGGCCGATGATCGCGCTGTGGGTGTCGATCTTTATCGGCTGGGCCTGCAAGGCCCTTGCACAACGCTACGCTCGCGGGCCGATGATGGTCAGGCTGCGCTTCTTCTTCCTCGGCGTGATCATCGGCGACATCCTGATCACAATGACCGGCGGCCTGATCGGAATGATCGTGGGCAGGCAGTTGATATGGACGACGTCGTGATGCGGCCGCGTGCCCGCCTCCCGGCTCGGGAATTGTCCTCCGCGCGCGGATGCTCACCCACCGCCGCTTCGTGCCGGAATCGCCTGCATGATGATCTCCCTGGCGGATTGAGCCGCGCCCCTCGCCGCCAGGCGATAGCAGGCATCGTGCCGGAGGTGATCCGCCGGCAGGAGTCCTTTCGAGTAGCGCACGTCGGCCGTCTCGATCTGGTAGGC
>DATKYA010000262.1:0-2057 GCA_035528775.1 Planctomycetota bacterium
TCCCACGCGATATTCGGCTTGATCACCACGGTGTCGCCCGGCCGCACGAGCTTGGCCATTCCGCCGAGCGCGTCGACGGCCCGCCTGGTGATCGCGGCCGGATCATCGCCGTGTGCGACCGCCAGTGCATCGCTGAGGCCGCCGGTGCGCGGGCGGCGCGGCGAGCCCATCGGCTCCCGCACCGGCAGGAGCTTCCCCGCCAGGTATAGGGCCCCGCCGGCCGCCAAGCCGCCGATCAGGAATTGCCGCCGCGAGATCGTACGTTCTTCTTCGTGTGTTCCCATCGAGTATCAGGATAGCACGCGGCATTGGCTGAATCAACATTCTTCCAGTTCCTCGCAAAATTGGGCTTGACACCGCCGCGTGCTCGTGATACAATCCGCTCTCGGAACGTGGAAATCCCCGGCAAAGCACGAGAATTCCGGAACGAGCGCCGATGGAAAAACGCGAATTCCTGCCACTGACGACCGGCCAGGTTCTCGACGAGGCCTTCCGGTTGTACCGTGCCCACTTCGTGCGGCTGATCACGATCGCGGCGATCGGGCAGATTCCGATCGCACTGCTGGTCATGTCGGGGATCATTCCGCTGCAACTGCAAGGGCTGACGGCGCTCGCGGCGCTCCCGGCGGGCATGCTGCTCGCGGCCGCTCTCCAGAAGGCAGTGGCCGAGTTCTATCTCGGGGGCGACATCTCCGTCGGTGCCGCCTACCGCTTCATCTTTCGCAGGTTCTTTCGTGTGCTGTGGGCCTCGATCCTCTTCACCTTGCTCATCATGTTGGGCTCTATGTGCCTTGTTGCGCCGGGCGTCCTCTTTGCCATCTGGTTCTGCCTGACGATCCCGCTGATCGTGACGGAAGACCTGACCACGTGGCAGGCGATGAGCCGCAGCAAGGCGCTCGTGGCCGGGAACCTCCTCAAGGTGCTGGTCATCGGGATCGCGTTCATCCTGATCTCGTGGATCATCCAGTTCCTGTGCGTGGGCCTCGGAATGGCGGCGGGCTACCTTTTTCTGGGCAATGAGCGCGGGCCCGACATGCTCCAGCAGTTCTCGCAGAGTGTGGGCCAGATGCTCACCGCTCCCTTCGCGGCGGGTTGGATGATGATGCTCTACTACGACATGCGGATCCGCAAGGAAGGATTCGACCTGGAGATGCTGGCGCAGGAGATGGCCGGCGAGACGGAGGCGCTGCCGGATGGTTCAGCCGCGATCCAGTAGAACGATGGCATGCGCGGTCGCCGCAGCTATTGCGGCCATCGTGATCGCCGCCGCGTGTGCGTACGCCGCTGCGGCGCCGCCCGCCGCTCCATCGCCGCAAGCTCCGGCCCGCGCCGATGCGGCCACCATCAAGGCGGAAATCCGCGAGATCCTCTCCGACTCCAAATACTCGTCGCACAAGAGTCTCCTCGACTGGCTGGCCGGGAAGCTGGAAAGCCTGTGGCCGCGCGGAATCCGCCTGCCGAGCGGGACATCCAGATTCGTGTTGTGGGCGGTCATCGTCTGCTGCGGCGCGCTCGTGCTCGCGGTGCTCGTTCAGGTGGCGCTCGCACTGCGGCTCTCGATGCGGCGGGGCGCGCGAGCGGCGGACGCACCCGGGCCGCGGCTCGGATCGGAAACCGACTACCGCCGGCCTTTCGAGGATCTCGACGCCCTCTGCCGGCAGCTCGCCAGCCAGGGCCATTTCCGCGAGGCACTCGGAATCATGATGCTCGCGCTCCTGCGGCGGCACGACGACCTCGGCCTGCTCCGCTTCCATCGCAGCAAGACCAACGGCGAGTACGTATTCGAGTACCCTCGCGAGCACCTCTGCCGCGACGACTTCCGCCGCTTCGTCCTCGCGTTCGACTTGGCAGTTTACGGCGGGCGCGTGTCATCGCGCGACGCCTTCAACCAGATGACCATACTGTTCCAGCGGATGATCAGCGATGCCGGAAAGAAACCGTAAAACAGACCTCATCATCCTGGCGGGGCTTGCACTGCTGAGCGTCTTCATTATCCTCATGATGAGCGTCCGCGGTGCGAGCGACCGGCCGGAGAGCGTGATCCGCAGTACGTTCTC
>DATKYA010000263.1:0-9451 GCA_035528775.1 Planctomycetota bacterium
GGCGCGTTTCCCCTGCAATGGTTCGTCTATCAGAAGGTGCTATTTTAGCGGGGGATAACGGTCGATTCAAGGTGAAGAGGCTCGGGCACATCAGCGGCTCGTCGATGCGGGCTCAGCAGCCTTGGTGGGCGGAAGCGAGACGCCGCGCTTGACCCGCTCCCTCTCGAGCATGGCCTTCGCGCGATCGGTGAATTCGTGTGCCCGGGTTTCCAGCGCCTTAGTGTCGCCGAGGTCGGACGGCTGCAGCGTGAACTTGAACGTCTGCTCGTCGCGGATGGTGAATGGCCAGCAGACGTCGAACACGAAATCGAGCGGGAACCACGCGTAGACGGGCGGATTGACGTCGATCACTTCCTTGCGGCTGAAATGGCCCGGCATCTGGAGGTAGACCTCGCGCTTGCCGTAGGCGCTGAACGGGACGGTGGCCGGCGTGGTGCCGCAGGCGTCGCCGTCGATGCACACGTTGGCGCCGGGCGGGTCGCTCTGGATCAGGAGCGTACGCTCGATGCAGCCGGTGACGATGATGCACATGAGAAGCACGACCAGGAGAATCCTTGTTCCCTGTTCCTTGTTCCTTGTTCCTCGTCCCCTCTGCCCCCTTCGATCAATACTCGTTGTTCTGCGTGCGTTGTTCATTTTTCACTCAGCCAGAGAAGAATGAAGATGGAAAGAAGAGGAAAGAGAGAACGAGGAACAGGGAACAGAGAACAAGGAACAAGGAGTGAGAGACACGGGTTCACCCTTCCCACAGGTAGAGCAGCTCGACGTCCAGCGTGTTGAGATCGATGATGGCGACGGTGCATTTGCCGGTGAGCCAGCCGCCGAGCTCGCCGGGGTTCAGCAGCAGCTTGCCTTCGCGATGCTCGATGAGCTTGTTGTGCGTGTGGCCGAAGATCACGATATCGGCGGCAGCACGGTCGGAATCGGAGACGCTGGCGATGTCGTGCGTCACCACCAGCGTGCGCCCGCCCAGCTCAAGATGCAGGGGCGGCTGGTCGATCTGGGGCAGTACCTTGTTGATGCCGGCGTGCTCTCCGTCATTGTTGCCGAACACGCCGTAGATGGGCACCGAGAGCTTTGCCAGCTCGCTCACGGCGAACGGCGCCACGAAATCGCCCGCGTGTACCACCGCGTCAACCGGTTCCTCGGTACTGAAGCAGTGCACGGCTTTGCGGATCATCGGGAGGTTATCATGCGAATCCGACATCACGCCGAGTTTCATGCATCTGTCCTTTCCAGGAAGCCCCCGTGATTATACGGCGGCCAGGAAGGGGAATCAAGGACAAAAGAGGCAGAACATCAAACGATGAACGATGAGCTTTGAACTTTCTGGCTATCCGGTTCACTCCACTAGCCACTACATGTTGTGGCTTCGTATTCAGCCCCCTTCAGGGGGGTTGCCGGCGGCCGGCGGCCGCCGGTGGTAGCCCCGTCGTTTACGGCGGGGTGACCGGGGAGCCGTCCTTCCCGCCCCCGCCATAAATGACGGGGCTATTACCCGCCGAAGACGGCGGGAAAGCCCCGTGAACGGGGCTGGGATTGGGATTCGCGGCCCAATCAACTTGTCGCGGGAGGCAGATCGGGAGTTGTGTGAGGTAATCTCCCGTTTTCAGCCCCCTTCAGGGGGGTTGCCGGCGGCCGGCGGCCGCCGGTGGTAGCCCCGTCGTTGACGGCGGGGTGACCGGGGAGCCGTCCTTCCCGCCCCCGCCATAAATGACGGGGCTATTACCCGCCGAAGACGGCGGGAAAGCCCCGTGAACGGGGCTGGGGAAGAAAGCTCTCCTCTCATGGAGCCGAAACACAACAGGTTGTGGCCGCTTGAGTGAACCGGATAGCCAGGTTGAACTTTGAAACCCCGAACTTGCTGCGGTATAATGGAGGGGGATTCATTTTCCGCGAGAGGATGGGAATGTTGTCGGCACGTGACAAGGCCAATGAGCTTCTGAAGGCATGCCGCGTTTGCCCGCGAAACTGCGGCGTGGATCGCACCGGCGGCGAGACGGGATTCTGCGGGATGACCGATCGCCTGCGGGTGGCTTCGGCCATGCCGCATTTTGGGGAGGAGGCCCCGCTGGTCGGCGTCGGCGGCTCCGGCACCATCTTCCTGAGCGGCTGCAACCTGGCCTGCATCTTTTGCCAGAACTCCGACATCAGCCACGGCCGCGCCGGCCGCGAGATCGCCGCCGATGAGATGGTGGAGCTGATGCTCGGCCTGGAGGCCCGCGGCTGCCACAACGTCAACTTCGTCACTCCCACGCATTCCGCGCCGCAGTTGATGGGTGCGGTCGACACGGCGCGTAGCCGCGGCTTGCGCGTGCCCATCGTCTACAACTGCGGCGGATACGAGTCGCTCGAGATGCTCCGGTTGCTCGACGGCTACATCGACATCTACATGCCGGATGCGAAGTACTGGGATTCGCACATTGCCGAGGAACTGTCGGACGCACCGTGCTACGCCGAAGTGATGCGCGATGCGTTGAAGGAGATGCACCGGCAGGTGGGGGAGTTGCACATAGAGAACGGCATCGCGACGCGCGGGTTGCTCGTGCGGCATCTCGTCCTGCCCGGCGACCTCAGTGGCAGCATGGAAATCGTGGACTTCATCGCCCGCGAAATCTCGCCTCACACCTACATCAACATAATGGACCAGTACCATCCGTGCCACATGGCACAGCGGCATGCAGTCCTGCGTCAGTATCCGGACATGGATTTCGTGCGGCGGGTGCGCGGACATGCACGCGAATTGGGGTTGCGGGTTGATTCGTGAAGATCCGCACCGCACCAACCTGAGCAAGCTGGTCGCCGGATAATGTTTGCCTGCGGATCGGCTCCGAGCTTCACTTCACGATCCTGCCGTCGACCAACCGGAGTGATCTCTTAGCCCGCTGCGCTGCTCGCATATCGTGTGTGACCATGACGATCGTGGGGCCTTCACGATTGACATCTTCCATGAAAGAGAGAATCTCCTGGCTGGTTTCGGGATCGAGATTCCCGGTCGGCTCGTCAGCGAGGATGACTGCCGGCTCGTTGGCAAGCATTCGAGCCAACGCCACGCGCTGCTGTTGTCCCACGCTCAGCTCCGAAGGCTTGTGGTCGAGCCTGTCGCCCAGGCCGACGCGCTGCAGCAGGGCCGTTGCCTTCTTAGTCTGCTCGTCATCGGGGAGTCCGGCCAGGAGCAGCGGCACCTGCACGTTTTCCATGGCGGAGAGATAGGGCACGAGATTGAACGTCTGGAAGACGAAACCGATCGTCTTGCGTCGCAGGATTGCGCGATCTTCCCTGCTCAGGTCATAGATGGATTGCCCGTCGATCAGTACCTTGCCCGATGTCGGCGAGAGCATGCCCCCGAGCACAAGGAGAAGCGTGCTCTTGCCGCTTCCGCTGGGGCCGACAACTGCCACGAAGTCGCCCGCCGGAATCTGCAGAATCATGTTGTCCATCGCCTTCACGCGGCGGCCTCGGTGGGTGTACTCCTTGCTCACGGCTTGCATGCTCAGCATCGGCTCACAACTCCTGAAGTGCCGAGCTCGGATCGAGACGAGCAGCCCGGCGTGCCGGGAAGTAACTGGCACCGATCGATATGGCCAGGGAGATGCCGAGCGCCCACACTGCCAGCACTGGCATCGGCAGCACCGGCACACCCGCAATTCGCGGGCCGAGCGCGACCGCAAGTACCGTTCCGAGCAGATAGCCGGCCACGCCGCCCACAGTGCCCAGCAAGAGCGCCTTGAGCAGGAACATCTTCAGCACCATGGATGAGCCGGCCCCGAGCGCCATCAACGTGCCGATCTCCTTGCGCCGCTCGAAGACGTTCGCGTACATGTAGTTCGCGATGCTCGCTCCGCCCACGAGCACGATGATGCCGATGAACAGCAGCGAGAGCTTCGACATCATGCCGTTTGTCTTGATCTGAGTGTCCACGATCTGCGTGATGGTCACGACCTTGGCTTCCGGCAGCAGGCGGTTGATCTTCTGCACGAGGCCCTTGGAGATTTCGTTGCAGCAACCAACAACCTCGATGGCATTGATCACGCTGCCCTTGCCTGCAAGCTTCTGAACAGTGTGCAGGTGCGCGAAGGCGCGGGCGTCGTCCACTGTCCCCGTCGCCGGCAGGACAGCCGTGACGGCAAACTGCTTGCCGAGGAGATCAACACTGTCGCCTTGCTTGACGTTCAGAGCGGCGGCCATTTCAGTGCCCAGAAGGACCTCACTGCTGTCGAGGTCATCGATCACGCGCTTGCGGAGCAGCGTTTCCTTTGCCGGAGGCGTGGCGACGCCGGGCACGTTCACCACGACACCGCAGCCCTGGGGCCGTGAGAATATGCCGGCGCCCTGCCAGGCGGCCTTGGCCTGAAACTCGTTCTTCGGCAGGATACCCGTGAGGGTGAACCGTCTGCCACGAACCTCGATGGGCACGGAGAGCTTCGGCGACAGGTTGTCGAGCCCCTGCAGATCAGATGTCGCCAGCCGCGTCACGTATTCCTCGGGGAACTCGTCGTCCTGAACGTCAGAGCTGTAGTAATCCTGCAGCGACGCCGACTTGGGCAGGATCAGGATGTTGGCCCCGAGGGCGTCGAGCTCCCTCGCCACGGCCTTCTGGGAGTAGAACGTGATGTTCTTGATCGACACGATCACACAGATGCCGAGGAGGATGGCGACGAAACTCGTTGCGAGCTGGCTCTTCCGCTCGAATATCTCACGCCACACCAAGGTTCGCAGTCGCATTGGCAGCATCTCCTACTGTTGTGGTGGCGGGGTGGGGGCGCAGCCTTTCGGCCCGCAGCCGCCTGAACCGCAGCCACCCGCAGTGGCCGCCTGGAGTGTGGCGATCAGACCGTCTTTGTTCGTCGCACCTTTGAGTTTCGCCACGACCGCTCCCGGAGGTGCCAGGAATACCGTGAGGGCTTCATCGGCCTTCGGATCAATCTGGAGCTTCTCAAGGAATGCCTTCTCGGCTGTATCGCTCGGATCGATGGCGACGGTCTCGGTGAATTTCGCGAAACGGACGTCGGCCTTGAAGTCCTTCACGCCTTGCATTGCTGCCTCATTTGACTTCGTAGTCTTGTTCTGGACACAGAGGAAGACGAGCTTACCTTCCTGGAGCGCCTTCAGCGTGCTTTGGAATGACGGGCTCACCATCGTGTCGAGAAGCGCCTTCTCGCTCGATTCCCCGCGGTAGCTGCCGGTGATGGCGCCATTGGGGGCAATCGACAAGACCATGGGCATGGGTGCATTCTGGATGCGGAACTTTTCCACGATCTCTTTTTCAGCCGGCGAGTTGACGTCCACGGTCACGCTCATGGCCTTGTCCGCGATCTTGGCCGCGGCGGTTTCAAAGCTTTTCTTGAACGTGGATGTCTGATCGTCAGCTTTCCCGTAGAAGAAGACGAACAGGTATTGCCTCGCCTCGGCCGCCTGCTTCATCGCGGCCATGCCGTTGTCCGTTTTACCTCCGTTGCCCGCGTCGGCGGATGCCTTCGGCGCGTCTTGGTTGTCGGCCGCCTTCGGTTCGGTAGCTTGCCCGGCATCTGGCTCCGGGGCCGGCTCGGCCGCATTCGCCTCCAGAGCAGCGGCCCAATAGGACCCGGCAGGCGCTGCCGGGGCTGGAGCCGTGGCGTCTTGTGTCTTCCCTCCCTGCTGCGCTGCCACCAGGTAAATGACAACTCCGGCAATCGCTGCCACGATACCAACCGCGAGAATCTTCTTCATTGCCTGTGTCTCCTGAAAAGAACCGGCACCATGACCGCCAGCAATCTCCCAAAGTGGGGGAATGACATCAGCTTTTCGTCGCCTCGCTATAAGTTCGGTCCTTGTCTTCAGCCGAGATCGGCATTTGCGCGCAGGTCTTGCGGCTCCTGCGGATCTCCCGAAGAACCCTCAGATCCTCAACAGCCTGCGGCACCTCATTCTCCGCATGACGCAGCCACTCGAACATCCGCTGCTGCAGAAGGCCTGTGGGCTTCGCAAGGGAGTAATGTATCCACAGCCCCTCGCGCCGGTCTTGTACGAGGCCTGCGCTGCGGAGATACGCCAAGTGGCGGGAGGTCTTCGACTGCGTGGCACCGATGACGCTCATGATGTCGCACACGCACAGTTCGCCGCGGGTGAGCAGGATCAGTATCCTGAGCCTGGTCTCGTCGGCCAGGAGCCTGAAAAAACCTACGGTGTCTATCATGGCAAGCTCCTCTATATCCGTACAACCGGATAAACGAATATATTATAGCCGCGCCACACTTCCGTGTCAAGGTGAATCTCCGATCTGTCTCCCTGGTAGGCTTGTTCCCTCGTGCGAACCTGCCGACGGCGGCTCATCCCATCAGCGACACGCCGTAGATGTGGGCGAGGCTGTAGTAGATGCCGGCGAGAATGAAGATCACCCCGGTGACGCCGCGGACCCATTTCTCGATCTGCGAGACGCGGTTGAACGCCTTGCCCACGTACTTGCTCGCGAACGCGATCAGGAAGGCGAACGCGATCACCGGCAAGGCAGTGCCGACCCCGTAGATGGTCGGGAGTACGAGCTGTGAGCCGTGCCTGGCCGAAAGGGGCAACAACGCGCCGAAATACAAACCGGCGGACACCGGGCAGAACGACAACGCGAAGAGGAACCCGAGGCCGGTGGTCCAGAACACGCCGCCCTGGCCTGCTTTCCGCTGCACACCCTCGCCAGCCAGACACACCGAAAACGAGATGCCCAGCATCTCCAGCAGGAGCATCCCGATCAGGATCAGTGCCGGCCCGAGCACTAGGTTGATGTAGCGCTGCAGGAAACGCGACACATCTCCGCTGGACAGTGCCAGCCATTCAAACGCCCCAAGGATGATCGCCCCGACCGCAATGTACGCGATCACCCGCCCCAGCGCATAAAGCACGCCCGACAGCAGCACCCTGCGGTGGTTGCCGACGTGCCTGCCGACGAAAGAGATCGCGGCGATGTTGCTCGCCAGCGGGCACGGGCTGATGGACGTGAGCACACCCAGCCAGACAGCGGTACCGACGGCATACCACGTCATTGCTGCTGCCCTCCTCCCAGGTATGCAAGGATGGCTTTCGCCACGTACTCGTTGAACTGCTGCGGCTTGTCGGCCAGCAGCCACACGTCATCCAGTCGCTGGAATGCAACCTGCTTGCCGTCGCGCTGGTGGACCACAACGATGCAACTGGACACCACGTCGTAGCGCTTGGCGAGGTCCTCGTTTTCCTGGAAGTCCACCTCCTTCCAGACGAGCTTGCCGGCCTGCTTGGCATCGGCGAATGCGCTGTCGATCAGCTTGGCGGTCATTGCCTCAATCGAGTTGCAGGTCACGCAGCGGATGGTGGCGTGCATGTAGTAGATGACCACCTTGTCGCCCTGCTCGGCCGGCTGAGTGGCGGATGCCACGTCGCTGCGGCCGGCCTGCACGCGCCGGAGCGTCACTTCCTTGCCGATGGCGAACCCGATGCTGATGAGAACAAAGGCCAGCAGCAGCTTGGCAAGCAACTTCTTCGCGTCGATCTTCATTGCTTCTTCCTACACCGTCACTTCGGCGCGCACTCGCCGATCTTGCAGGCTTTCTGGATTTGCTCCGCCGACAGCTTCATTTTGTCGGCGAGAGCCTGGTTGATGGTGATGAGCTTGCCGGTCTCGAGGGGGTTCTTCTCCAGCCAGGCTCGGAGGTTGTCGGGCGTTACGAAGAAGCCTTGGTGGAAGCACCCGGCCGATGCCTTTGTGCCGTCGGGTTTGGTGCGCATGCCGAACCACGCAACGGCGGTCTTCGGTTCGACGGATGCGACGCTGCCGTTGACCGTCTTGACGATGATTGGCTCGCCGGTGAGGCGGTCGCGCTCGCGAACCTCGATGTCCAGCCCCGTCCGTGCGGCCACGCCGAGGGCGCAATGGGAGCAGCAGCCCCACGTGTGCACGCCGGCGGCGATCATTTCGGCGGCGTCCTGCGGGTAACACGCGCGATCGCAGAAGCCGCATCGGTGCGATAGCTCCATCTGCTGAAGAGCGGCAAGGCCGAGGATGCTGCCGCCGGCGGCCTTCTGTTCATTCACGGCGGCCTCGCGGCTCGCGAACGTCCGAATCCAGGGCCGGCCGGTCGCCTCGTCCTGGCCCAGGAGCAGCGCGGCCTCGGTGAGAGGCACCAGCTTGCCCGATGCGTAGTCGGTCACGGAGACCTTCTTCTCGAATCCGGTCTTGTCTTCGGTGAGGCAGGAGTACATGATGAAGTAGCAGTGGGGGCTGCACAGGCGTACGTCGCCCTTGGCGGTCTTCACGACCACGGGGGTCTTGGGATTGACATCGCCATCGCACATGTAGCAGATATCGTCCTTCGCGCGGCTGTCGGCCTTGGCGGGCTCCCAGCGTTCGATGGTAGGCGACGACTGCGGCGGTCGTAGTGCAGATGCCGAGTTGAAGGTGAATCCCAATTCCTTCCACTTGGCGAGAATGTCTTGTTTCGAGATGAAGCCCTCGTGCCGCCAGAGTTCCTTGCCGTTGGCGTCAAAGAAGATCTGCGTGGGGATGACCTTGATGCCATGCTTCTTGGCCTGCTCGGCGTTTTCCTTCAGCCACACGTCAATGAACTTCACGTCGAACTTGCCGGCATACTCTTTGCCGAGCTCGTCGAGAATCGGCGCCATCATCTTGCATGGAATGCACTGCTTCGAGCCGAGGTCCAGCAGGAGGGGCAGGTTGATTTGCGGCGCGGGAGCCGTTTCGGCAGCCATGGCTGACCCTGCCTGCGGAACAGCCGGAGCCCCGCATCCACAAGGCCCCGACTTCGGCAGGATCATTGCCACTGCCCCCAGAAGGACAACGCCAATCACGATGATCCATTTCTCTTTCATCTTTGTCTCCTCGGGTGTCACGCGACCGGCGGTTCCACGCGGGCGCGACCGCCAGTCGGTGACGCACACGAATTCAGAGAACTTCCTCGCACTTGGTCACAACCTTTGCCACCTTGTCGTCCGAAAGCGGGGACTTGCCCTTCTCCATGCCGAGCTCGGCAAGCTTCACGTGCTCGAACTGCGTGAAGCCCGCCTGCTCCAGCGAGTTTTTTGCACAGTTCAACGGGCAGCCGTCGATCGCCACGATCTTCGACGCGCCCTCGGCGGTCTTCATGATGCCATTGACGCGGCCGCCGATGCCCGCCATGCAGAACATCTTGCCCTTGCCGGCGGCATTCAGCTTGCGAGCGGCCTGATCGGCAATCGAACCGACGTCCGCCGCACCCGAGCACGAGAAGATCAGCTTGGGTCCGCCACTACAGCATTCAGCCATTTGTCAGCTCCTTTTGCACACACAAATATCCACAATGCGGAAGTAGAGACGTGCCGGTGGCACGTCTCAGACGCCCCACCGGGGCGTCTCTACATCAACATCACGCACGTCTCAGACGCCCCACCGGGGCGTCTCTACATCAACATCACGCACGTCTCAGACGCCCCACCGGGGCGTCTCTACATC
>DATKYA010000264.1:0-3941 GCA_035528775.1 Planctomycetota bacterium
CAATAAAGGAGCATCACGATGGCGACGACAAGGAAGAAGCTGATGGCCGTGACGATAGCGGCGGTCTTGACAATGACAAGGGCCGCATCCGTGCAGGCGGGGGAGGTTCCGCTTGAATCGCCGACCGCCCGCGCCTTGGGCGAGGAATACCAGAAAGCAGCAGCAGCAGCCGCCCCGGCGGTCGTTCACGTGGCATCGTCTCGCCAGATCGGCGGGCTGGGCGACGACTTCTTCGGGAAGTTCTTCGAGATCCCGCGCGACCTCATGGCCCTCGGATCCGGCGTCATCGTGCGGCCCGACGGCTACATCCTCACCAACTACCACGTGATCAAGGGATCCGAAAAACTGAAGGTGAAGACCCAGGACGGCCGCGAGTTCAGCGCGGAAGTGGTCGGCATCGACCCGCCCACCGACCTCGCCGTGATCAAGATCAACGCCGGCGAGCTTCCCGTCGCCGAGCTCGGCGATTCCGACCGGATCGCCGTCGGCAATTCCGTGCTCGCCATCGGCAATCCGTTCGGGCTCGACAGCACGGTCACCCAGGGCATCATCAGCGCCAAGGGCCGGGCCAACGTGGGCATCGCCGACTACGAAGACTTCATCCAGACCGACGCCGCAATCAACCCGGGCAACAGCGGCGGACCGCTCATCAACATTGGGGGCAGGGTAATCGGCATCAACACCGCCATCTTCTCGAGGTCGGGCGGATTCCAGGGCATCGGATTCGCAATCCCGTCGAACATGGCCAAGCGCGTGCTCGACGAGCTGATCAGCCAGGGGCACGTCACCCGCGGCTACCTGGGCGTGACCATCCAGAACATCACGCCCGAGCTCGCCCAGGCGCTGAACCTGACGGTCGACCAGGGGGCCGTGGTCACCGACGTCATACCCGGCAGCCCCGCGGCCAAGGCAGGATTCCAGAAAGGCGACGTCATCGTCGAGTTCGACGGCCGCAAGATCGTCGATGCCCGCCAGCTCCGCAGCACCGTGGCAACCACCGCCATCGGCTCACGGGTGGGTGTGACCGTGATCCGCCACGAAAACGAACGCAAGCTCATGGTGGCCATCGGCGAGCAGCGAATGCAGGAAGCACCCCCGGCATCGCGTCTTCGGGGCACCGCCATCGACCGCCTCGGCCTGGAAGTCCGCGACCTCACCGACCAGATCCGCCAGCGCTACAACATCAAGGCAAAGACCGGCGTCTTCGTCGTCGGCGTCATTGCGGGTGGACCCGCCGACACGGCAGGCGTCAAGTCTGCTTCCGTCATCCTCGAGGCGAACCACAAGGACATCGCAAGCACCAAAGATCTCGAGAAGGTCCTGAGCAAGATCGACCCCGGCGACAATATCCTCCTGCTCGTGCAGGAAGCCGGCCTGAAATACTACGTGGTGATACGGCCGGAAGAATGATGAATGAGGAATGAAGAATGAAGAGGAAGAAAGAAGAAGGCCACGAAGATACGAAGAGCACAGCGCGGCCAGGGCCGCAACCAAAGATGGCTTTGGGCTTTAGAAACTATCTCAAAAGGCTACCCCCATGTAGGGGCGGACGGCGTCCGCCCAGGGGCACACGCCGTGTGCCCCTACATGACCGTGTTGGATGTTTTGAGATAGTTTCTTAGGCTTGCGGCTTGGGGCTTGGGGCTTGGGCCCACCACCAAGTCCACTGAATCCACTGAGTCCATCCAGTCCATCAAGTCCATTGAGCGCCAGAATCTTGCGCGAAAAACGAGAGATTCTCGAGATAGTAGTACAAAGAGCACGAAGAAGACATGAAAAGATGATGAGATGAAGAGCTGACGGGAAAAGGCTGCCTCCCTTCATCGCTTCATCCCATCATCTGCCTCTTCTTCGCGTCCTTCGAGTCTTTCGAGTCCTTCGTGTCCTTCCGCGTCTTCCGTTCATCGTTCATCATTCATCGTTCATCATTCATCGTTACACATGCGCCGCCAGCTCATCCTTGCGCCGGCTGAGCCGGCGCTGCAGCCGGTTGATCAGATCCGAGTGAACTTGGCAGATCCGCGACTCCGAGATGTTGATGATCTGGCCAATCTGCTTCATCGTGAGCCGGTCGTAGTAGTAGAGCATCACGATCAAGCGGTCCGTCGTGGGCAGCGAGCGGACGAGGTTTAACACCATCTGCCGGATTTCCCGGCGCTCGATGGCATCGGCGGGGTTGACGGCTCGCTCGTCGCGGAGGATGTCGATTCTGCGGAGGTCGTCGTCCGACGAGTTCGACATGCCGGTGTGGATGGAGCAGCTCGCGGGCGACGCGGCGTGACGGGCGATGATGGTGAAGTCCGCGTCGCTGAGGCCGAGGTCTTCCGCCACTTCCTCGTCGGTTGGGATGCGGCCGAGCGTGTGCGAGAGAGCGGAGTAGGCGTCGCGCACCTTGTGTGCCTTGGCTCGAAGCGGCCGCGGCATCCAGTCGCAATTGCGCAGCTCGTCGAGGATTGCCCCGCGAACACGGGGCACCGCGTACGTCTCGAATTTCACCCCGGGCCGGTGGTCGAACTTCTCGATCGCCTGCATCAGGCCGAGCGCACCGGCGCCCATCAACTCGTCGCGGCCCACGCATTCCGGAAGCTCGGGAAGAATGCGGTCGACCGTGCGCTTCACGATGGCATAGTATCGCGAGACCAGCTCGTTGCGGGTCTCAGGGTTGCGGCTGCGGCGGTACCGCTGCCACAATTCCCGGGCTGGCGTCGAACTGCCGTCCGAGTCACCGCACGGCAACGTCCCTGTTTCACGACTGTCCATTCCGGCTGCTTTCCTTCTGGAGTATTTCCTTGATTTCGCTCAAGGTATGATCGCGCTTGAGGCTGGTGATGCGCTCAAGGATGTCGAATGTTTCCTCGCCATAGAGCCGGTGCCCGGCCTTGGTGCGTTTGGACGTCTTGATGAGGCCGAGCATCGTGTAGTTGTGTATGGTTTGGCGCGAAAGCCCGGAATACTCCATCACCTCGCCGATTCTGAAAAGCTTCACGGGTTTTCTCGCAGCCATTGCCGGAAACCTCCAGGAGCGAACGCGGCCGGGGAATGGACGCCCGCGGGCCGGCATTCATAGTGCGCTGTGCAAAGCGCAAGGCACAAGGCACAAGGCACAAGGTGCAAAATGTAAAGCACGTTTTGCAAGGTGCATTATATCCAGAAGGCGGGGGAAGTCAAGAAAAAAATCCGGGAAAATCCCTGGAGAATTTCGACGTGGTGTTCCGCCTCCCGCCGAATCGTCGGCCTTGCTGGTGGTCCTTGCTGGTTGCCGGTTCCTCTCCCTGCCTCACCTGGCCCACTTCCGCCTTGATCAGATAGGATCATGAGCGGCTCAGCGCCTGATCTGCACGTTGGGCAATGACTTCCGCAGTTCCGCTATGCCCGCGAGTGTGACCTTCGTCTTCGCAAGGCTGAGCGACCGCAAGCTCGTCAGGCCATTCAGATTCGCCCAGATGGGGGAGGTCGGCGTTTGTGATGTCCAGGCCCGTGGTATGAACCCATTGCCTGCCATCCGCCGGCCATCATCCCAGTACGCCGTCCCTGTCGCCTGTAGCCTGCCGCTTTTCCTCCGCCTGCCACCTTTCCGGGTCCGCCAATTCTTCGTGGTTTTCCGCATGGTTCTCCGGGCCCACAGCCCCGTTCAGGGGGCTTTCCTGCGGCGGCTTCGCCGCAGGTAATAGCACCGTCCTTCAGGGCGGTGGCCTATCATATTTCGTTGCCGCACCCCACCTTCCCCCTCAGTGCACTTTTGCACTTGATCATGCCCATCGACTTTGTTAGAATGCAACGAATAGGAGCCGTACGGGGATAACGTATTCATGTTGCACCCGTAGGGGCGAACCGTCGTGTTCGCCCTTGCTGGGCTGCGGTTGCCGTGCATTCGGGATAGGGCGAACACGACGGTTCGCCCCTACGGCCGCCGAATGCATAGGTTATTCTCGTACGGCTCC
>DATKYA010000265.1:0-2136 GCA_035528775.1 Planctomycetota bacterium
GGGTGCGGCAACGAAATATGGTTTTCGGAATCGGAACGTCTTCGCCCCCTTCATGCCCGTTCACGGGCATTCCGGCGGACTGGGCAGTCCGCAGGAAAGCCCCCTGAACGGGGCTGTGGACGGCCGGAAGGCTGCGCGGAAAAACCACGAGGAATTGGCGGACCCGCAGGAATTGCAGGGCCTGGCCTGCCACCTGCCAGCCGCCCTCACGCCCACCACGTTTCCAGGCCGTGCTGCGCAAACTCGAAGCTGATGACCTGGACGCCGGCCTCTTCGAGGGCCTTGCGGACGACGTGCTCGCGGCTGGGGCGTGCGTAGAAAAGCAGGCAGCCGCCGCCGCCGGCCCCGCACGCCTTGCCGCCGATCGAGCCGGCCCGCTTGGCGATGGCGAACAGTTTCTCGATCTGCTCGTTGGTGACGCTCGGGTGCAGCCGCTTCTGGTTTTCCCAGTTTTCGGCGAGCAGCTTTGCGAAGGAATCGAGGTCGCCGCGCATCAGGGCCTCCTTCATCTCGCAGGCGATGGCCTTCAGGCGGTCGATGGCGCCGCGGGTGAGCTTCTCGCCGCGGTGATAGGCCCGGGCCACGTGGCCATGGACTTTCCCGGACAGCCTCGACTTACCGGTGTAGCACAGCACGAGGTTCTTCTGCAACTCCAGCACTGCATCGGCCGGGATGGGCAGGCGGGCGAACCGCACCTTGTCGCCGAAGAACTCCATGAAGTTGAACCCGCCCAGGGCGCTGGCGTAGTGGTCCTGTTTGCCCCCGCGGATGTGGAGGTCGGTCTTTTCGATATCGCTGGCGAGCTCGGCGAGCTCGTAGGGCAGCAGCTTGCGGCCGCTCATCTCGGCCAGTGCGGCGATCAGCGCCACGCCCATGGCGGCGGACGTGCCCAAGCCGCTGCCGGCGGGCGCGTTTGAGCGGGTCACGATGTCGAATCCGCTGTTCAGGCTCATCCGCTGCAACGCCGCCTTCATCAGGTCGATCTGGCCGTCATACTCCAGCTTCTTGATGTTCTTGGCTTTCACGAACACATTGAAATCGGCCGAGTAGATGGTGAGATCGCGGGGCTTGCGGCGTGTAGGCTTGCGGGCGCGTGAGGGAGCAGGATTCTGCTCGCTTATCGACGCGTATGAGTAAATGCTGATTGCTGCGTTGACGACGGCTCCCGGTTTCGGCTGCGCAAACTCAGCCACGTCCGTCCAGCCGCCGGCCAGATCGATGCGAACCGGTGCGCGTGCTCGAGCTGTTGCCATTGCCTTTCTCTCCCAAACGGTTGATCCTTTTCCCCGACGGACTAGCATAGGCATGACCGGGGGAGGAATCAAGCATAAACGGGGCAGAAGAGATGAACATCGCGCATTCGATATCGAACATCAAAGGGCGATTGGCCGCTCAGGTCTCAACGCTCCCTCTCCTCAAGGGCACCGCTGGCCCAGTTTGTTGCGGATGAATATCAGGTCGAGGATGTTGATCGCGCCATCCTCGTTGGTATCGAACGGCATAGCGTACGTCGCGGTTGCGGTGTGCGGCCCGTTCATCGTTACCCGCACGGTTGTCTCGCGCCTCGGCTGGTCTTGGCCGTCAACTACCCAGCACACGAAAACGTACTCGATGGTGCTCACGGTCAGGAAGGCCGGGGCAGTGAGCGTGACTACCTCGAGATCATCGCAGGCAGCGGTGTAGTTGGTAGTGCCTGGCTTGTCGCCGGTGATCGGTACGCCGGTGATGCAAGTGGACTGGACACTCAGGATCAGCCGCTGCTCGTATTGAGCTACCAACGCATGATCCGCATCCATCGCCACCTGCACGCTCGCCTGGCCGTCGGGCTGGTTCACGCCGTCTTTCACCCAGCGCACGAAAGTCCACGTGACGCTGTCGATGATTGCCGCCTCCGGCGCTGAGAGGGTTATGGAGCTGCCGAACTCGCACAGAGCGCTATAGTTCGTGCTGCCCGGCTTATCGCCGGTGATGGGGACGCCGGTGATGGGGGTAGATTGGACGGTGAGCAGCGGCACGCCTATCTTGGCTACGAAGGCATCGAGTTCACCGCCATTGTAGGTGGGGTCGAAGCCCTTGACGATGGGGAAGTCAGGCGATGACGTGTAGCCGCCGATGAATGCATCGCCGTGACCGTCG
>DATKYA010000266.1:0-8262 GCA_035528775.1 Planctomycetota bacterium
ATGCTCACAACCGTCAGATCAACGGTTTTGAAGGTGCATACGATGTCGGCAAAAAGCGGGTTGTACGATGCATCCTGCACAACGCCGCCCAGGATGACAACGGTGTATTCCGTAGAATGTGCCAAGTCGCTGTCGGGCACAAAGATGTACGTGCCCACGCCTGCCGGGGCCGGGTTCTTGATGACTGTGCCCGACACGATCGCGCTCGCGGAATTGGTGACGATAACGTTTTGCGTGCCTGCCAGCGAATCCTCCCACATCGCCTGTGTGTCGCCGAAGTCGATATCGATACGCGCGGTAACCGCCACCGACTGGCCGTTCGGCGTGACGTTCGGCGTATAGAATGGCCAGTTTTGCGCCTCCACCGACTCCTGATTGATGTCCTTCACGTCCGTCGTCACATACACGATGTACTCGGAATTGGCCTTCAACGCATCGAGCAGGTCAATCCGATACGCGGTAACATGATCTGGATGCGCCCTGACCACTTCAGCAGGCACCCTGGCACCGTTCTTGAGCTGGACGTAGATGGAATCGGATGTGACCGATCGCGGGAAGATCGGGTAATTGAAATTCACGTATGCTTCGCCGGCCGCAACAACGATGTCATCTTCGATCTGCAAGCGACCCGGCGTGATGTCTTTGTCAACCGGCGCCGATCCAGCCACGGCGGTCGCCCCGTATGCGGACGGGCCCGGAAGTACGGCAGACAGAACCGCGACTGCCGCGGCGAGCAGCATCGCGCGGGCCGGCATCGTGTTGCGTTGAGCCTTGTGCTTCATCTGAGAGCATCCTTCTCGTGTCATTGAATCACCTTGACCTCGACACGGTCACGGAGTTCGCGAGCCCTGTCGGCCATAGCGGCGGAGCTTGCGGCGCCCTCGGAGCCGGCGTCCACGTACGTGCGGCCTTCCGACGTGAGGATCTTGGCCGTGACGAAGATCAGCAGGTTGTATTTCACGTTCTTTTCGTTCTCGTGGCGGAACAGCAGGCCCAGCAGCGGGATGTCGCCTAGGATCGGCACCTTCACGATGCCGCGCTCCTTTGTTTGCTTCACGAGCCCCCCCATCGCCACCACGTAGCCGTCGGCCACGATAAGCTTCACGCTCATCTTGCGCTTGGCGATGATCGGCTGCTCCACTTGCAGCTTCATATCCTTGGCTTCTTCGTTGCCGAGCATGGCGGTTGAGGAAATTGGCTTCGTGAGAGTGTCCACTTTGTCGGTGATTTCCGGCTCAAGGTAAAGCGTGATGTCCTTGAGATCGCGGCCCACGCTCGGCGTTACCTTGAGCTTGAAGCCGGTCTCAACCTTCTCGTAGACCGGCTTGATTACTATCTCGGCCGGTGGAATATTGCTGCCCTCAGTCACGGGTAAAGCGTACTCCTGCCTGTCGATGGTGTAGTCCGTCACGTAGTAGTCTTCCTGGGTCAACTCAATGGAAGCGGTGTAGTTGTTGACGGCGATGATCTGCGGGCCGCCCAGGTCGGACGTGTGGCCCGACGCCTTCAACGCGTGCAGCGTCATCTGGAATTGCGGCACGGTCATCACCCCGGCCACGATCGCGCTGAACCCGGCTGTGTTGTCGATACCAGACGGAGCCGCCACCGGCGTGGGCAGGTTCACCCCCATGCCCGAGTCAATCTGGATCTTGTTCTGCCCGTCCTTCTTCGAGAGGGCCAGGTCGCTGGTGAGCTTCCAGTCGATGCCAAGGTCGGAGAACTCCTTGCTGGAGATCTGGATGAACTTCGTCTCGATCAGCACCTGCACCGGTGTGACGTCGAGCGCGCGGACGAGCCTGGTGAACTGCTCCATCGATTCGGACGTGGTGCGAACGACCAGTGAGTTCGTCATGCGGTCGAGGTACCACTGGCTGCCTTGGGGCCAGTCGATCAGGTCGGCGAGTTTTTCCAGCGTCTTCTCGAGGTCGGAGCTCGACGAGTTCTTCTCGTCGGTGACGTCGATAAGGCCCTTGTTGAGCGGGATGATCCGCCAGTCCATCAGCGGGCCCGACTGTGTATCGCCGCCGCCCTGCAGCCACAGGGCATTGCGCGACCGCGTGAACGTCAGGCCCATCGTCTTGCTCACATAGTCCAGCAGGTCGATCAGCTTGATGTCTTCCACGTGCAGCGTGAGGTTCTTGCCTTCCAGGTCTTCCGGCTTGGCGATGATGTTCACGCCCGTGCCCCGGAAGAGGATATTCACCAGGTAATCCAGCGGCGTGGCTTCCAGGTTCACGGAGATCCGCTGGTTGAGCTTCTCGTCGAGGATGCGCTTGGCGTCCGCATCCGGATCGGGCTCATCATCGTTGATTGGCCGCGGGGCCCTCGGCAGCTCGGGCGGAACGGTGGCAATCTTCTCGATATTAGCCAGCACTTCGGAGATGCGGGCGTCCTGGTTGAGGCTGTTGTCGTTCATCTCCGCGTTGCCCTGTGCCATGCGGGCATCGGCTCGCAGCTCGCGGACCTTCATGTTGTTCGGATCGATGCGGTAGGCCTGGTTGGCGAGTTCAACGGCCTCCGCATATTTCTTCGCGTTGTAGGCCCGGAGGGCGTCGCGATAGAGCCGCTTCACTTTCGCGTCGCGATACTCGGCCTCTTCCTTCTCGATGTTTTCCTGGCGCTCGGCCTTGGCGATCTCGGCATCAACGAGCTGCATGAACCGCTTGGCCATGTCGTAGTACGGCTGGTCCTTGCGGATGCGCTTGAGCAGGCCGCGGGCAGCGTCCAGATCGCCGTCGTAATAGTGCCTCTGGGCACGCATGTAGATGTCGGCTACGTCTTCGCGCAGGCGCACGTCCTTCGCATCGGGCTCCGGTCCGGCGATCTCGGGTGCGTCGGGTTCGGTGGGCCGGGCGGGGAGGTCGAACACCTTCCCCTGCTTGCTTTCGGTGTTTGAGCCGGCGGCTGTGTCGACTGGCTCGGCGGCGGGTTCCTTCGCCGGTGCGGCTTCGGCAGCCGGTTCCTCGGCCGGCTCGATTTCATCCTCGGCGGTTTCGGGTTCTTCGGCCGGTTCCGCTTCGTCAGCGGCAGCCGCGGGACCCGGCTCGGGCTCTGCTGCCAGGTCCGTGGGCTGCCCGGCCCGCGGCGCGGGAAGCGGCGGCGGAGCATCGGCCTTCTCGACCCCCGCTTGTGCAGGCGCCGCCGGGGCGGGCTCCGCTGCCTGGGCAAGATCCGTGCCGGTCTTCGGCTTCGCGGCCGGGGCGGCCGACGTGACGGCATCCACCGTGGCGGCCGGCTTGCCGGCCTCCGTCGATCCCTTCACGCTCGTCACCTCGATCGTCTTGCCGTCGGGCTTCGTGGCTGCGGGGGGCGTTCCGTTGCCGGAGCAGCCATTGATGAAACACATCAGGACGCACGTCGCAGCAAGGGTTGTTGCGGCCAACGCTTTTCTCATCGCGCGGATACTCCCGTGTATTGGTCGGTCTATCAATGAAAAACCTGGCAGCACTGCGTGGGCCGCCGCCCCGCATACGTGCAGGCGCGGCCGCGCCGGTGTTCTGAAGGTTCTGGTTCCGTATGTTATTATCTTCGGCTGTTTGCCTTCTCTTTTGTATCCGTCACTTCCTGTACATCCCGAGGTCGCGCTGCCAGAAGAAATGGCCTTGCGACACGTGCCCGCCCACGTTGACGTTCAGCACGTCGGTGCCTTCCTTGTCCACCGATGGGCCGTTCACGTGCCAGTAGCAGCGGATCAGCGGCATCTTCTGCTCCATCTTGGGCAGCTTGAACTGCTTTCCGCCGGAGCTGACGCTCCTGCCCAGGACGTTCATCATCTTCATTTCGTTCCAGGAGACGGCTCCATCGCCGTTGGTGTCGGCCACGGCCATGAAGTCGGGCAGCGACGGTGCGTCATAGCTCACCTGCCAGTTCTCGGTGTTGCCGGTCCGCTCCATCCATTCCACTTCCGGTGCGCTTTCCGGGTCCTCGGCTGTCCCTTGCGGCGTGCCCGGCGGCGTGCTGAGGATGCCCGAGCCCATCCAGCTCCGATGCACCCATTCGCACAGCTCGCTGCTGAACTCATA
Organism: Planctomycetota bacterium; assembly: GCA_035528775.1. Classification (GTDB taxonomy): domain Bacteria; phylum Planctomycetota; class PUPC01; order JABMSA01; family JABMSA01; genus DATKYA01. Next base: position 4,023 of record DATKYA010000266.1, read on the forward strand.
CAAATAGCTGCACGGCACCTCGTCGCCGTCCACCTTCCCGGAGCTGTCCGGGGTGTGGACCTTCGTGAAGTCCCAGTCGTCGTGCCAGTCAACGTCGGGGTTGTGGAACTCGTCGAAGGCGTCGACCTCGTTGCCCTTCCAGCGCCAGGAGGAGTGGCGGTTGCCCTCGGTGCCTTGCGTATCGTCGGCCGGGCAGATGAACACGTTGGCGTCGGTGATGTAGTTGGGTGCGATGTCCTTCAGCCTCTGACTGAAGCCGTCGGCCCCGGGCCTGCGTCGCGGGTCGCCGAGGTAGGTCAGCCACGGCGGGTACCACTTGCCGCCGCCTTCGTTGTTGAAGTATTGGGTGAGCCCGATGTGGAGGCTGCGGAGGTTCTGCTGGCACGAGGTGAGCTTGGCAGCCTTGCGTGCCTTGGCGATCACAGGGATCAGCAGTGCCGCGAGGATGGCAATCACCGCGATGACGACGAGCAGCTCGATGAGGGTGAAAGCCCGCGGGCGATTGTGCCGGCGCGCCAGGGCGCCACCCCGCAGGCGGGTGATTGGGCGCATGCACGCCGGGCGCCGGGCGCCTCTCGTGGCATCGCGCAGGCCGACTGCATTCCATCTTCGGCAGCTCACCATTTCATACGGCTCCTGTCACAGGGCGCCGGTGAAGCCTTCACCGTCGCATTGAAACCGGCATCGGGAGCGCTGCTATCGGGCGCTCCCGCCGCCGGCGTTGAGAATCCAGTTCATGGCCAACTGATAGGGCCAGTCCTTTCCGGTGGAAATATCCTTGCAGGTTTTCATCCACTGCATGGCTTTCGCGGAGTCTCCATCCATCTCGTGCCGAATCGCGATGAAGTAGGCTTCATCGTTGGTGAAATCATCCTTCGCTGCCGCGTCGAGGGCGGGAGGCGGATCCTCCAGGCCGGCGAGGATGCGCGCCAGTTTCGCCTGGCGGGGAAAATCCTTCGCGCCCGGGTCTTCCGCCTCTTCCTTCCACATCTGTCTTGCCGTCTGCAACTGCCCCAGGTCGCGGTAGCAGTCGCCCATCCACAGCCTCGCCCAAAACACCTGCTCCTTCTGATCGGGATAGGTGATGAGCAGGTCGTTGTAGCTGTCGACCGCGTGATCCAGCCGTGCCCACATACGGAAGGCTTCGGCCACGCTGGTCTGGTTCCACGCCAGCACCAAGCGCTGGTTGGGATACTGGTTCTTGACCTCGAAGAAGACTTCGACGGCTTCGGGTCGCAGGCCTTCTTCGAGGTAGATGCGGCCGATGTCGCTGTGCGCCTGGGCAGCGGTCGCTTCGTCCTTGATTTTCATGCTCAGCAGGATGGCGAGCCGGTAGCTGCTGATGGCGCCCGACCAAGACGTTCCGCGCTCCTCGCGTGCCTGCTTGAGCATTTTGTCGCGCATCGGGATAATGTACTGCGGGGGCATCATCTCAAGGATCCCGCTGAACACCTGCGTGAGGTCGTTGCTCGCCACGCCTGCCATCGCCTTGTCGATGTACGTCTTGATCCGAAGCGATCCGCCTTGGTAATCCCGGGAGTTTTCGATCTGTTCCTGGTATTTCGTCCAGGCCTGTATCCAAATCGCCTGCTCGACATCGGTGCGGCCGAGCTTCCGATAGCATTCGGCGGCGCGGGTGAGCGCTCGGGCACCGAGTTCCTTCTTCCCGGGAGGCAGCTTGGCTTCGATCTCGCGGTAGATCGTGGCGGCCTTCTCGGGATCCCGCTGGCCTTCTTCAATGTACCAGGCTTCGTTGAACCGCTGCTCGAGTTGCTGTTCGGCGTCAGCCGCTGCCGCCCGACCAGGCGCAGCCGCCACGACGAACGCAACTGCCAGCAGCACTGAACCTCGCCAATCTATCATATTCCTCGCCGTCCCGAATTCTAACTATAAAGACGTACGGGGCTGTCATTGCGAAGTAAAAAAGATGTAATAAATTGTGTATGCTTCGCACGGGGCGTCAGGCTGCAGGCTACAGACTACAGTGCTCAGGCAAGAGACAAGCCAGCAGGAAGCCATCTCAAAAGGTGGATGGCCGCTCGATGTCGATGTAGAGACGCCCCGGTGGGGCGTCTGAGACGTGCCACCGGCACGTCTCTACACGAGATCGGCATTCACCAGGTCAACGATCGATCCTGGGATGCCGCCTGTCGCCTGCCGCCCGCAGGCCTCTGGTCAATCAACAAACTTGTAGCCGATCCCATGCACCGTGATCACGTGCGCGGGATTCTTCGGATCGTCTTCGATCTTCTGTCGCAACTTCACGATGTGGTTGTCGATGGTTCGCGTGGTAGGAAACAGGTCGTAGCCCCAGACTTCGTCGAGCAGGCGGTTGCGGGAGACGGGCTCGTCCTTGTTGGCGATGAGCAGGCGGAGGATTTCGTTTTCGTAGTGAGAGAGCTCGATGGTCTCGCCATTGCGGACGACGAAGGACTTGCGGAAGTCGACGCGCACGTTGCCGAAACTGTATGATTCGAGCTTCTGTGGGCGGCTGCCCTTGCGGCGCAGCACCGCCTTGATGCGAGCCAGCACCTCCCGAATGCTGAACGGCTTGGTCACGTAGTCGTCCGCTCCCAGCTCCAGCCCCAGCACCTTATCCACTTCCTGTCCCTTGGCGGTGAGCATGATGATCGGGGTGTCCATGCCCTTGGCGCGCAGGTCCTTGCACACGTCGTAGCCGTCCTTTTTCGGGAGCATCAGGTCGAGGATGATCAGGTCGGGCAACTCCTTCTGCGCGAGTTGGATTCCCTCGACGCCGTCCCGGGCGGTCACCACGGCATACCCCTCGTACTCGAGGTTGTCTTTCAGGCCCATGACCATGTCCGGCTCATCCTCGATGACCAGAATTTTTTCCATTCTGCACCCCTGACTGTGTTACGTACCGCCGGTGGCCGCCAGTGACACCTGGAGACCGCCCGGGGTACTGCGTTATTCGCCGAGCAACAATACCTCCGCCGCGTGCGTGCTTCGATCACCTCCGCCCGCCAACCGGGCGAATCGGCAGGGAGATGGTGAACGTGCTCCCCTGCCCCTGCGTGCTTTCGACGGACACGGTGCCGCCGTGTGCTTCCACGGTGTGCCTGGTGATCGCCAGGCCAAGGCCGGTGCCGCGCGTGCTGCGCACCTTCTCGTCGCTGGCGCGGAAGAACATCTCGAACAGCCGCCGCTGATTCTCCTCGCTGATCCCGATCCCGTGGTCGATCACGGAGACGTGGATCATGCCGTCGCGCTGGCAGGCCGACACCTTGATGTATTTTTCATCTCTTGAGTATTTTACAGCATTACTCAGCAAGTTCAAGAGCGCTTGCGCGATTGCGTCATCGTCCAACAGCGTTTCCGGCACGTCCGGCTCGATCTCAACGTCTACCGTAAACTGCTCTTTCTGCAAATCGTAGCGGTAGGCCGCCAGCATGTTTTCGATCACGTCGGCTATGTGGGCCGGGGCCATGTCGTAGGAGCGGCGCCCCGCGTCGATCTTCGAGAAATCGAGCACGTTGTTGATCAGAGCCGTCAGCCGCTCGCTCTCCTTGTTGATCACGGTGTAGTATTCCTGCCGGCGCTCCTCCTTCACCCGGCCCATCAGCAGCGTCTCGGAAAACATCCTGATCAGCGACAGCGGTGTCTTGAGCTCGTGCGAGACGTTCGACACGAAGTCGCTCTTGAGCCGGGAGATCTCCAGCTCGCGGTTCATGTCCTTGATCGTGAGGTACACGCCCGCCACGATCACGACCACGATCACGATGTTCAGGCTGGCGTAGACCCACGTGAGCCTGCGCGCCCGGCTGCGGTACGACTCGGGGTCGGCGTCGACCGCGTGAATCTGCCACGAGCTGAACGGCGGCGGAAAGCCGACGACCACCTCGCGGGGGTCCTTCACCGGCGGCGGGCCATACAGCACCCGCTGGTTCCCGTCTGCCACGTCGACCACCGAGATGGTCACGGTGGAGAACTCGTCCGTCTTGAGCTGCGGCAGGGCGATGTTCTGCATCAGGTAGTCGAGCTTCAGCTTGAAGCCGACCATCGAGTAGTCGGTGTCGTCGGGCCGCAACTTCACGATCTTGTAGCAGACCATCAGCTTGGGTTCCTTGCTGTGCCGCAACTCGCCCAGCGTCGGGTTCTGCTCGAGGCCTTGCTGCAGTTCCCACCACTTTTTCAGGCCGTCGAGGAATTCGAGCCGGCGCTGGCGGCGGGCGTCCTGCTTTTTCATGAGTTCGAGCTTCGCCTGGTTCTGCTCGCCCAG
>DATKYA010000267.1:0-2172 GCA_035528775.1 Planctomycetota bacterium
TCCCCAAACAGACGTGATAGACTTCCGGGGCAGGTGTGATCACCTGCCCCTTTGTATGAAGAGTTCGGTAGGGGCAGGTCGAGCGAGTCTTCGTACGACCGCTGCGGTCGTCGCGAGTTGCCTGCCCCACACTTGAGACCAAGTAATAGCCCCTGCAATCCGGGCAAAGGGCGGGCAACTCGAAGACTCGACCCGCCCCTACTCCGGGCTCCGAACTTTGAACTCATAACTCTCAACTTCTTAACGGAGTTTTCCCATGCCCCGACTCGATAAATTCACGATCAAGGCGCAGGAGGCGGTTCAGGCGGCGCAAACGCTGGCCGAAACCCGCGGCAACCCGCAGATCGAGAACATTCACCTGCTGCACGCACTCCTCACGCAGGAGGAGGGCGTGATCCCGCCGCTGCTCCAGAAGGTGGGCGTTGACCAGAATGCTCTCCAGCGCCGGATCGACGCCGCACTCGACAAGCTCCCCCAGGCCAAGGGCGGGCAGGTCTTCCCCGCGCCCGCACTCGTCTCCGTGCTCAACCGCGCCTGGGATGAAGCTACCAGGCTCAAGGACGAATACGTCAGCACCGAGCACCTGTTGATCGCGATGATGGCCGAGAAAGGCAGCGACGCCGCCGCCATCCTGCGGGAATCCGGCCTCACCCTCGACGCCCTGATGGCCGCCCTGAAGGAAGTGCGCGGCGGGCAGCGCGTGACCGATCAGGCACCCGAGAGCAAGTACCGAGCACTCGAGCGGTTCACCCGCGACCTCGTCGAGCTGGCGCGCCGCGGCAAGCTCGATCCCGTGATCGGCCGCGACGACGAAATCCGCCGCATCATCCAGGTGCTCAGCCGCCGCACCAAGAACAACCCCGTGCTCATCGGCGAGCCAGGTGTGGGCAAGACCGCCATCGCCGAAGGCCTCGCCCAGCGAATCGTCGCCGGCGACATCCCCGATTCGCTCCGCAACAAGAAAGTGCTCGCACTCGACATGGGCGCCTTGATCGCCGGCACCAAGTTCCGCGGCGAATTCGAGGACCGCTTCAAGGCCGTGCTCAAGGAGATCGCACAGGCCGAAGGCGCCATCATCCTGTTCATCGACGAGCTTCACACCGTTGTCGGTGCCGGCGCCGCCGAAGGCGCAGTCGACGCATCCAACATGCTCAAGCCGGCATTGGCCCGCGGCGAGCTCCGCTGCATCGGAGCCACCACGCTCGACGAATACCGCAAGTACATCGAGAAGGACGCCGCCCTCGAGCGCCGATTCCAGCCGATCTACGTCGGCGAGCCATCGGTCGAAGACACCATCGCCATCCTGCGCGGCCTGAAGGAACGCTACGAAGTGCACCACGGCGTGCGAATCCAGGACTCCGCACTCGTGGCCGCCGCCACCCTCTCGCACCGCTACATCGCCGGGCGGTTCCTGCCCGACAAGGCGATCGACCTCATCGACGAAGCGGCATCCAAGCTGCGCATCGAGATCGACAGCGTGCCCACGGAGCTTGACGAGATCCGCCGCCGCATCATGCAGCTCGAAATCGAGCGCGAAGCACTCAAGAAGGAAACCGACCCCGCCTCGAAGGAGCGGCTGGAGAAGATCTCCCGCCAGATCGCACAGCTCCAGGAGCAGAACCGCGGCCTCACCGCCCACTGGGAAAACGAGAAGAAGGCCATCCGCGAAATCCAGGAGGTCAAGACGAAAATCGACCAGGCCAAGGTGGACGAAGCCAAGGCCCAGCGCGAAGGCAAGCTCGAAGAAGCAGCCCGCCTGCGCTACGGCGTCATCCGAGACCTCGAAAAGCAGCTCGAATCGAAGAACGCCCAGCTCGCCGAAATCCAGAAACAGACCTCCATGCTCAAGGAGGAAGTGACCCCCGAAGACGTCGCCGAAGTCGTCGCCAAGTGGACCGGCATCCCCGTCTCCCGCATGCTCGAAGGCGAGGTCGACAAGCTGATAAAGATGGAGGAGCGGATCAGGCAGCGGATCATCGGCCAGGACGACGCGGTCCGGGCAGTCGCCGACGCCGTGCGCCGCGCCCGCGCCGGCCTGCAGGACCCGCGCCGCCCCCTCGGCTCCTTCATCTTCCTCGGCCCCACCGGCGTGGGCAAAACCGAGCTGTGCAAGGCGCTCGCAGAATTCCTGTTCGACAACGAAGACGCCCTCGTGCGGCTCGACATGTCGGA
>DATKYA010000268.1:0-6283 GCA_035528775.1 Planctomycetota bacterium
CGGCGTGCCCGCCTGCTTCTCCGGCGCGTTGGCCTGCCCGGCGATGTAGCTCAGGATCATCAGCAGCACCACGCACACCCCGGCAAAAACGATGGTGCTCATCTTCACCGGGATGGTCTTCTCGGCACCCGGGCGCGCTGCAGGACCTACGCCGGCGGCCGGTTGGGCCGGCTGCTGATCCGCCGATGGCGGCGGCTCGGGCTTCTGGAATGGCGCGGGCTGATCCTTGTCGTGGCGAAATACCTCGAAGAATTCCTCAGGCCCGCTCAATTTCGCCATGGTATTCCCCTGCCTGAATCATAACTGCACGCGTGCGAAAACGCCGGAACCACAATCTTTACATTGTACCGATTGGCAACAGGAAAATCAAAACAAATCCTTGGCGGAAACGGTGGCGGGGTCCGTAAACGATTTTACAGACCCACGGTGGCCGGAACACAGCGGCGGTACGATTTCCTCCTCACAGAAACCGGGCAATATCGATCGACGAGACCACGCTGCTCCATTGGCCCTGGTCCCCCGCGTCAACGTCCAGCCCCGCTGCCAGCGGGAGGACGGCCAGGACCGGCAGGCCGGTGAGCCGCTGGATCTCGGCGGGGTTGGTCTGTTCGGCGAGGCCGGGCGAGTCGGGATAGCCGCTGATGACGATCCCGGCGACCCGCAGGCCGCGGCCGCGCGCACACTCCACGGTGAGGGCCGTGTGGTTGATCGTGCCGAGGCCGGGCCGGGCAACCACGATCAGCGGCAGGCCGAGCATCAGGGCGAAGTCCGCCACCGTGCTGCCGTCTGTGAGCGGCACCAGCAGGCCGCCCACTCCCTCAACGAGGGCGATCTCGTGGCGCGCGGCCACGCGGCGGCAGCATTCGGCCACGCATTCGGGCAGGATCGTCTGCCCCTGCAGCCGCGCGGCAACGGCCGGAGCCAGCGGGGCATCAAGGAGCACGGGGTTGATCGCGCCTGCGGGTTCTCCGCTTCGTGCGGCCTGCTCGAGGAATACGGCATCGGCTGAGAATCGCCGGCCGGCCGCGATTGCCGCCCCGGATGCGATCGGCTTGATCGCAACGACGTCGCGCCCCGCTGCCCGAAGCCGGGCGGCCAGCGCGGCAGTGAATACCGTCTTGCCCGCGCCCGTATCGGTTGCCGTGATGAAAAACCCGCGCCGCATGCTCAACACTGTCTGCTCCCCAGATGATCTCGCCTCGTCTGCCCTGCCGCTGCATACAAGCATACCGCGCGCGGAGCCAATAATCAAGCGCGGCAGGCGGATCCGCACCATCGCCTGTTTCCAGTTGATTTTGCCGGGCGGTTGGATATAGTGATCCGAATGAAGATAACCCTGCCCGACCCATGCCTGGTGATCCTGTGCGGCCCGGCAGGGTGCGGCAAAAGCACCTTCGCCCGCCGGCACTTCAGGTCAACTCAGATTGTGTCGTCCGACCGCTGCCGCGCCATGCTCACCGACACCGAGAACGCGATGTGGGCGTCCGGGGCGGCGTTCGAGCTGTTTCACAAGATCATCGAGATGCGGTTGAAGTTCAGGCGGCTGACGGTAGCCGACTCGACGGCGCTGGGCAAGCCGGCCCGGAGCGCCCTGCGCCGAATCGCGCGCGAGAGCGGCACGCAGGCCGTCCTGATCGTCTTCAACGTGTCGCTGGAAACGTGCCTCGCCCGCGATGTCACGCGCCGACGCCGTGTCGGCCGCGAGGTCATCGCCCGCCAGATCGAAAAACTCCAGCAGGCGATCACCGACACCCGCACCGAGCGGTTCGATGCGGTCTACATCCTCGACGAGAAGGAGATGGCTGGGGTAAGGATCGGAAGAAGGGGAAGAAGATAAGAAGTCAGGAATGGAAGAAGGGAAGAGGGAGGGAACAACGGAAGAACGCAAGAAGGAAAGAGGCTGAATTCAGGGCTGTTCTTTCACTACCACTGTTCTTCTTTTCTTCTTCTTTCGTTCCCCCGTTCTTTCGTTGTCATCCCCTCTTCTTCTCCTCTTCCCTTCTTATCTTCTTGACTTCTTCCCCATACACCTCCCGCAGCAGTTCCTCAGGATAGATGCAGAAGGGATATTCGCGGCCGGCGATGATCTCATTGAAACGGAGGGCGTCGGCGGCCTTCAACAGCTCGGCCCGCTTCCGGTTGATGGGGCGCTCGAGCTTCCCGCGCAGGCTGGCATCGATCTGCTTTGTTTCTGCGAAGATCGCTCGCTTCGCATCGCGGCGCGTGGTGGCGAGCTGGCGGCGCAGGAGCAAATCGCGCTCCGCGAGAAGCGGCGGCACGTCGTCGTCGCCCGGCAGGAGCTCGGGCGCGTAGTTCGCCGGCGCCTGCTGCATCCGGTTCGCTTCGTACTTCAGGCGGCGCACGCCGTCGACAGATACCGGGAGTCGCTCCACCGGCAGCGACACGTTCGCGGTCGCCACGGCGTAGGCGGGGGCCTTGGTGCCGAAAAACGCCCAGATGATCTCGTCGGTGATCAGGTCGTAGTTTGCGCCGCCGATCCCGTGAACGAACAGGTCGCACAGGAACAGCCTGATGAACGCGGTGGTGACGAGCGCCTTGGATCGGATGCGGATGCCGTTGGCGGCGAGCCGTGCGAAAGCGTCGATCCCGGCGGCTGGGTCGGCGAGCTCGGCGTGCGAGAACTCCCCCACTGCCTTGCCGCGCAGCAGCACGTCGACGCGGCCGCCGGCGCGGCGGCGGATGACCATCGGGCGGCGCGCCTGGCCCGCCCGCCAGATCCACAGCGGCAGCTCGATGGTATCGCCGTCGATCCGGAGGTCGGGGATCGGATTGGCCTTCCCGCGCACCTTGAACTTGCGGCGGTACTCGGCCAGGCAGTTGTTGTAGATCGCGGCGAATTCCTCGCTGCGCCGGATGATCTCAAGCACGAGCAGGTGGAACGAATCGAAGCCGCACGCCGCGGAATACGGCAGCTCCAGGTTGTGAACCCCCGCCTCTTCCTCGATGCGCCGGCGTGCGAAGGTGAAGACGTGCTCGACGGCCGAGCCGGAGTGCGCGGCCTGGTTCAGGAACTGCAGGTAGCGGCCGGCGTGGCGGCGGCAGGAGTTGTCCGGCAGAAGCGGCAGCACGTTGTCGGCAAGCCCCGCCACGCAGGGGGAGCCGTCGACCCGCTGCTCCTCGAGTGCGATGGCGCTGTGGATCTGGAGGCAGCGAAAATGCTCGACTCGCGCCTTGCCGTCGAGCACCCGGGGCACGCGGAAATCGATGTTCCCCGGCGCATCGGTGTCGATCACCAGGTTCACGCCGGCGCCGTCGAGCTCGGAGGCGAGCCGGTGAACCACGTGATTCTTCAGCCACACTCCCGGATGGTGGAACCCGGGCTGATGCCCGCAGGCGATGATGACGTCGGAGAAACGGCGGGGCGCGGCGACGCCCAGGAGGCTGCAATACTCGGCGCCGCGGGCGAGGCAGTCTTCGCGTGCTCTCGCCCGGGCCTCCGCGAAGGGCACGCCCGCCAGCGCGAAATCAGCAGAGCACAGCAGGCGCACGTTGCGCTCCACCACGCCCGGCAGCTCATCTGCCGGCGGATCAACGAATACCGTGTTTTCACCTTCGGGGAGGCGGTACGTTCGCGAGCGCATACCCTATATTCGGAATGGCAGGGACGAAGGATAAGAGCGTGTGCAAATGTGTGAAGTCAAGAAGCTGAGAAGCCAGGAAGTCGAGTGAACAGGATGGGAAGGATGGAATCGGATTCTCTATCCTCTTCATCCTGTCCATCCTGTTACCTCTTCCCGGCTTCTTGCCTTTTGTCTGAATTTCCCTCAGCGGCATCCGCCCTTCTCGCGGCGGCGATCAAGCCCGCGCTGGGCGTGCTCGCGGACGTTCTGGTCGGGGTCGGACGTTGCCTTGCGGAGGATGGCGCAGATTTCGGCGTCGTACTTGGGATTCCAGGCGAAGCTGACCGCCCGCAGGGCCGCGGCCTTCATCCAGCGGTCGGTGGAGTTCTTCGCGAGGTCGATTGCGGTCTTCAGGCCTTCCTCGGTCGACTTGGCGTACGTGAGGCCTTCCACGGCGGCCATGCGCACCTGCTTGTTGGGATGGATCGGGTGCGTGGCGTCGCCGAAGAGGATGGTCTTGCAGGCGTTCAGGCGCTCGGGCTCCACCTCGATCTGGACCAGCACCATGGCGTAGGCGTGATCGCGGGAGTATCCCTTCTCCCTCATTTTCGCCTTGTAGGTGGCTTCAAGGAGAAAGGGAATGGCCTCGGCGCCGTGGTCGCGCTTGATCTTGCTGGCAAGCTCGTAATTGCAGGCGCCCTGCTGGTCGACGAGCTTGTCGACCATCTTCTCGAGGTCGGTCTTGGGCTTGTCGCCCCCGCAGCCGCAGAAAGCAAGCGCCAGCGCCGCCACGGCAGCACTCGTCAGAACAATATGTAATCTCTGCATTGCTGGTTCCTTCTGAAAATGCCGCCCGAATCATTGCTCGCTCCATAGAATTATACCCCCGTTGCGCGCCGGATTCAAGGGAAACGCTGCTCCTTCCCCGCCTTGCATTCGCCCGCGGAATCTGATAGACTCTGTGCCATCAGGAGAAGAAAGCCACGAAGGGACGAAGGACACGAAGATCACGAAGAAGAGCAAGCTGAAGAGATGAAGAGATGAAGAGCATCTGGCAAACTTCTTTCCCATCATCCCATCATCCCATCATCCCTCCTTCGTGGCCTTCTTCATGAGGAGATGATTGCATGACTCCCCGTGAGCGATTCGTGAAGACGCTGCTGTTCGAGCGCCCCGACCGCGTGCCGTTCTCGCCGGGCGGCCCGCGCGAATCCACCCTGAAAGCCTGGCGCCAGCAGGGCTTGCAGGAAGGAGCCGACTGGTTCCGGGCCCTGCTCGCCGAGCTCGGCATCACGCCCGAAGCCGTTCGCCCGCAGCCCACCCTGTGGCTCTCCTTCCGCATGATCCCCGAATTCGAGGAACGCGTGATCGAGCACCGCGACGGCAAGCTGCTCGTGCAGGACTGGATGGGCGCGATCGTCGAGATCGCCGACAACTTCGACGTGACCTACCTGCGCTACGCGAAGGATTTCGTGACCCGAAAGTGGCACAAGTTTCCGGTCGAGAACCGCCGCGACTGGGAGCGCATGAGGGAACGCTACGATCCCCGTTCCCCCGGCCGCCATCCCGCCGAGCTCGACAAGATCTGCGAGCAACTGCAGGACCGCGACTCGCCCGTGACCTTCCAGGTGAACGGCCCGTTCTGGCAGTTGCGCGAGTGGTGCGGCTTCGAGGGCCTCTGCCAACTGATGATCGACGATCCCGCCTTCGTGCACGAAATGGCCGGGTTCTGGGCCGAGTTCGTCTCGCAGACGATGCGGCCGGTCCTCGAGCGCCTGGCGATCGACCGCGTGGGCATCTCCGAAGACATGGCCTACAAGTGCCACAGCATGATCTCGCCCGCGATGACCCGCGAGTTTCTGGCGCCCTCATACCGGCGGTGGGTGGATGAAATCAAGGCCAGCGGCTGCCCCATCATCGACATGGATTCCGACGGCTACATCGGCGAGCTCATCCCCATCTGGATCGAGAGCGGCATCAACGTGTGCGACCCGATGGAAGTGGCGGCGGAAAACGACGTCGTGGAGTATCGCAGGCGGTTCGGCCGGCAGATGGCCTACACGGGCGGGATCGACAAGCGAGCCATCGCCGCCGGCGGCGAGGCCATCGAGCGCGAGCTGCAGCGGGTGGTGCCGCCCCTGCTGAAGGACGGCGGGTTCATTCCCGGCTGCGATCACGGCGTGCCGCCCGACATCTCGTGGCCGAACTTCGTGAACTACGCCAGGCGGCTCGCGCAGATGACGGGATGGCTGTGACGGACGCGGCATCCCGGTTACTTGTGGCGCCGAGAGGCATGATACCGCGAAAAACGCGATTTCTGCCGCTTCCTAAGGTGCGTACTATTGCCTCAGAGGCATAAATACCAGAGATCAGAAAACTATAGCATCTATTTTGTCCTAGGAGGCCCGTAGACAGCCGGTTTATTCGCCTGGCTACTACCTACCAAAGCACCCGTGGCGTCGCTCCTGGAGCTTCCCAGGGGCCTTCCAGAGCCTTCCAGCAAATCGAGGGGAAAAGCCATCTTCAAGGCGCCTTAGCTCGACTTTTGCCATTTTCTGATGAGCTACGCAGCCCAACAGAGGTTGTCGAGCACCATCCTTCTGTAGGGCGGCGGCAGTTTTTGAAAGACATCGGCGATATGACCCTTTGTAGAAAGCAGCTCGGTCCAGAGCAGGCGCCGTATGGCCGCCACGGCATCTGCG